>WHST01000052.1 GCA_009379955.1 Streptosporangiales bacterium
ACGGGCGCGAGGCACCGCCCGCAGCGACGCACCACCATCCACCCACGACCAAGCTCAGCGGCATCCAGCCGGTGAGCCAGCCCACCATGCCCAAGCTCACCTCAAGCCCGGACTTGACTTCGACCTCATAGGTTGGTCAGTTCTCGTCGAGCAGCAGCAACGGTTGCTCGACCACCGCCGCGAGGTCTCCGACGAGCGCCGCGAGGTGGGCGCCGTCGTTGACCCTGTGGTCGGTCGCCGCGACGACCGGAAGTACCGGACGCACCACGGGAACGCCGTCGACAGCGACGACCTTCTCCGTGACGCGGCCGAAGCCGATGATCGCCACCTCTGGTGGCCGGATCACCGGCGTACCCAGCCAGGTGCCGAGCGACCCGAAGTTGCTCAACGTGCACGAGCCCGCAGCCAGGTCGGCAGGTCGCGCGGTGCGTGCGCGTGCGGCTTCGACGAGACGGTCGAGTTCGCTCACGGTGTCGCGCAGTGACCTCCGGTCGGCGTCGTGCAGCACGGGCACGATCAGGCCGTCGTCGGTTGCGGTGGCGATGCCGAGACCCACGGAGCCGCACTGGGTGAGGCGCTCGTTCTCGGCGTCGAAGCGTGCGTTCATCGACGGGTGACGGGCAAGCGCCCAGGCGCAGACACGTACCAGCAGCGGCAGCATGGTCAGCCGCAACCCGTCGCGCTCCAGCCGTGGCCGCAATGCTTCCCTGGCCGCGAGTAACGCCGTCGCGTCGACCTCGCGGAACTCGGTGATGTGCGGGATGCGCAGCGCCTCGGTCATGGACCGCGCGACCTGCCGTCGTACCCCGTGCAGCTCGACGACCTTGTCGTCCTTGCCCGACGCCGGCGTCACGACTGGCTCTGGTGCGGGTTCCGGTGTCGGCGCGCCTTCGACCGTGTCCAGGTCGGCGGCGAGCACCCGTCCACGCGGTCCCGTGCCCACGACATCGGCGAGGTCGACGCCAAGGCGCAATGCGCGCTTGCGCACGCTCGGACTCGCCAGCGCACGCCGTCGTACGGGTTGCGCGGCACTGCCGCTGCTTCCCATGCTGCCCGTGGCGATGCGGGTCAGCAGCGCGCCCACCTCGACGACGTCGCCGACGGCCGCGCCGAGCTGCATCACAGTGCCCGCGACCGGCGCCGGCAGCTCCACCTGCGACTTGTCCGTCTCCACGACGACGATGGCCTGGTCGGCGGCGACCGTGTCACCGACACCCACCAGCCACTCGACGAGCTCGGCCTCCGCGATGCCCTCACCGACGTCCGGCAGCAGGAACTCCGTCGCGTCACTCATGCCGGAACCGCCATCAGCGCGCCGACCTCGGCGACCACCCGGTCGACGTCGGGTACGTACAGGTCCTCGACGCCGGCAAGCGGGTACGGCGTGTCAGGCGCGGTGATCCGCAGGATCGGCGCCTCGAGCTCGTAGAAGCACTCCTGCTGGATGGTCGCGGTGAGCTCCGCGGCGAACCCGCCGGTGAACGGCGCCTCCTGCACGATGGCCACCCTTCCGGTGCGGGCGACCGAGTCCCTGACGGTGTCGGTGTCGAGCGGCACGAGCGAACGCAGGTCGACCACCTCGGCGCCGATGCCCCCGGCCGCGAGCTCGTCGGCGGCTCGCTCCGCCACGGCGATGGCCGCCGACCACGCGACCAGCGTGACGTCGTCGCCCTGCCGCACCACCCGCGCCTTGCCGAAACCGACCCGGTAGCGCTCGTCGGGCACATCGTCGCGGACGAGGCGGTAGCCCTTCAGCGGCTCGAGGAACAGCACGGGGTCATCGCTCGCGATCGCCTCGGCGAGCATGCCTTTCGCGTCGTAGGCCGTCGCGGGCGCGACCACGGTGAGTCCAGGGGCATGGGCGTAGAGCGCCTCGAACGCGTCCGAGTGCATCTCGGGCGTCCTCACCCCACCACCGAACGGCGCACGGATCACCAGCGGCACCCCGTACCGGCCCTGTGACCGGTAACGCAGCCGCGCGGCCTGCTGGCCGATCTGGTGGAACGCCTGGTGCCCGAAGCCGAGGAACTGGATCTCGACCACCGGCCGCAGCCCACTGATCGCCAGGCCGATGCCCGCGCCGACGATCGCCCCCTCGGCAACCGGCATATCCACCACCCGCTCGCCGCCGAAGCGGTCGAGCAGGCCCTCGGTGGCACGGAACACGCCGCCGAGCCTGCCGACGTCCTCGCCGAGCACCATGACGCGTTCGTCGAGCTCCATCTCCTGGCGCAGGCACTCCCTGATGCTCTCGACCATCGTCCGCGTCGTCATGCCATGCCCTCCTGCCTCGCGACCCACGCCGCCCGCTGCTCGACCAGACGGGTCGGCGGGTCTGCGTGCACGTGGTCGAACAGCGACGCCGCCCCTGCATCCGGTGTCTCGAACGCGACCGTCAGCGCGCGCTCGACCTCGGCCGCGCACTCCGCGGCAAGCCGCTCATGGCCGGCGTCGTCGAGCGCGCCGCGAGCACGCAGGTAGCGCTCCACCCTGGCCACGGGGTCGCGGTCCGCCCATTCCCGATCCTCGCCGGGCTCGACGTAACGGGTCGGGTCGTCGGCGGTGTTGTGTGCCCCGGCTCGCCAGGTCAGCGACTCGACCAGGGTGGGCCCGCCACCGGCACGGGCACGGGCGACCGCCGCCGCGGTCACCTGGTGGACGGCGAGCAGATCGTTGCCGTCGACGAGCACACCCTCGACGCCGTAACCGGGCGCGCGCTCCGCGAGCGTCCGCGCGGCGGTCTGCGCGGCGCGCGGAGTCGAGATCGCCCAGCCGTTGTTCTGCAGGAAGAAGACCACAGGCGCGCGGGTGACGCCGGCGAGGTTGAGGCTCTCGTGGAAGTCGCCCTCGGAGGACGCACCGTCGCCGAAGTAGGTAACGACGACGCCGTCCCCACCCTGCGTGCGCAGTCCCCAGGCGAGCCCGACCGCCTGGGGCAGCTGCGCGGCGAGCGAGATCTGGATCGGCAGCGTCCTCACTCCGTCAGGGATGGCTCCCCCGTCCGGATGCCCCATGAAGTAGAGAGCGAAGTTCTCCAGCGGCAGGCCGTGCCGCAACAGCGCGGGCAGCTCCCGATACTGCGGCACGATCCAGTCGCGGGACGGGTCGAGGGCGCTCGCCGACCCGACCACCGACGCCTCCTGCCCGCGCACGGAGGAGAACGTGCCGAACCGTCCCTGCCGCTGCAGGCTGGTGGCCCGCTCGTCGAACGTCCGGGCAAGCGTCATGTACCGCAGCGCGTCGAGCACCGCCTCATCGGTCATCGAGGGCTCGTCGACACACAGCGTTCCGTCAGGAGACAGCATCCTCGACGGAGCCACGGGCTCCCCGGTCGCCGGGAAGCGGAAGCTCACAGTCATGGATACAATGCTGCATGCAATGATGGACGCTGACAAGTCTGGGGCCGGCCGGCGGGGCGCAGCCCCGTCACGTCAGCGCAGCTTGCTCAACACGACGTCGAGCGCCTCGAGCACGTGCTCGCGAGCGGCGTCCGCGGCCGCGTCCTGGTCCCTGTCGAGGAGGGCCCGCACGATCCTGCCGTGTCCGCGCACGGAGGCGAGCGCCTCGGCGTCGGTGTAGAGGGCGGCGATGCGGTAGCTGAAGAAGTGCTCGCTGTTCCTGCCGTTGAGCTCCCCGAGCCTGCCGTTGCCCGACCCGGCGACGATGGCGTCGTGGAACCTGCTGTTCAGCTCGACCAGCACCGACCGGTCCGCCTCAGCGAGACCCTCGTCGCACGCACCGATGGCGACGATGGCCTCGATCCGCTCGTCACCGGCCCGCTGCGCCACGAGCCTCGCGGCCATGGCCTCGAGTGCCGCACGCACCTCGTAGATCTCGCGGATCTCCGCACCGGTGTGCTCCCGCACCACGTAGCCGCGCTTGGCGCCGACGACCAGTCCGTCGGCTGCGAGCAGCTTCAACGCCTCGCGGACGGGGGTGCGCGAGACCTGCATCCGCTCCGCGAGTTCGGTGGCGACCAGCCGCTGGTTGGGCCTGATCCGCCCCTCGATGATGTCGGCCCGGAGCCGGCCGTGCGCCTGGTCGGTCAACGACAACGAGTCCGTCGACACCGTCACTGCCAGCCCCTTCGTTCGCCGAGGACGCCAAAGTAACATTTGCAGGGTGACGAACACATTCCGACATGGAGCTCTCAAACGAGGTTCACGTTATGCAGGTGAGTACCTACCTCCCGCGCCATGCAGGCCTGGAGTCGTCGACCCAGCGAGGGCGGTCCGGATACTCCTGTTGAGGCACGCCGTCGGGGAGTCGCGCAGACCCCACGCGGCCCTTGCATAAGACTTGCGATCGGCGGGCAACGCACCCGGCAAGGGTCGTCCCGAACCGACTCAGATGGCTCACCGCGTCTCACGCGTTTCGACAGGTCTCCTCGCCGAGCGCCCCGGCGAGGAGCCTTGACTACCGATGTGGCTACAGCCGCGACGTGACAGAGGCCCTCTCCCATCGGAAAAGGGCCTCTGACCTGCACTTACGTGGTAGCGGGGGCAGGATTTGAACCTGCGACCTCTGGGTTATGAGCCCAGCGAGCTACCGAACTGCTCCACCCCGCGTCGGTCTCTCAACCATAGTGCACGCGGCGTGAAGGGGCCAAATCGGGGTGGGCGAGCCCGTGACGAGCCCGCCCGACCCGATTCGCCGGGTCACGGTGAAGGGCTCGGACTGCCTCGGCCTCCCGTGCTGGTCGCGGGCGACGGACGGCCGCTGGTGGTGCTGGTCGGCCGCGGACTCGGGGTGGGCGAGGGCGAGACGCCCAGCTGTTTCTGCAGTCCTTCGGCCTTGTCCAGTGCCGACTTCAGCCGCTTCTGCGCCTCGCCGTAGGCCGCGAAGTCGTTGGACTTCAGGGCAGTCTGACCCTCCTGGTACGCATCCTGCGCGTCCGCGAGGGCCTTGGTCAGCTGGGCGCGGAGGTCGCCGGTCTTCTCCTCCTCACCCTTGCCCTTCTCCTCCTCTTCGCCCTTCGACTCGCCGCCGAGCACCTGCTCGAGGGCCTCGTCGAGCGTGGGCGCGTAGCCGATCTTGGAGCCGAACGACACCAGGACGCGTTGCAGCAGCGGGTACGACTCACCGGCGGCCGCCTGGACGTAGACCGGCTCCACGTAGAGCAGGCCACCCCCGTACGGCAGCGTCAACAGGTTGCCGTATCTGACCGTCGAGCCGCCGCGTCTCAGCAGGTTCAGCTCGCTCGACGCCGGTGCGTACGACTCGAAGTTGCCCTGGATCGTGCCTGGTCCAGGCACGGCGGTGTTCGGTGGTAAGCGGAGTGCACGTAACTTGCCGTACTCCTTGTCGGGGTCGCTCGACACGGTGACGAACGCGGCGAGGTTGGGTCTGTTTCTCGGCACCAGGGTCGAGGTCAGCGAGAAGACCGATTCGTCGTCGCCCGGCATGCGCGTCATCAGGTAGTACGGCGGCTGCGCGACGTCGTTGTCGCCCGCCGTCGTCGGGTCGTTGGGGACGCCCCAGAAGTCCTGACCGCCGTAGAACGCGCCCGGGTCGGTCACGTGGTAGCGGCTCAGCATCTCGCGCTGCGCCTTGAACATGTCCGCCGGGTACCGGACGTGCGCCCGCAGCTCGTCGCTCATCTCCGACGCGGGACGAACGGTGTTGCCGAACACGCCCTGCCAGGTCTTGAGGATCGGGTCCTTCGCATCCCACGCGTAGAGGGTGACCTTGCCGCTGTACGCGTCGACGGTCGCCTTCACCGAGTTGCGGATGTAGTTGACCTCGTCGTTCGGCTGCGCCGTCCGCGCGTTGGTCCCTGTCAGGCTGTCCTGGGTCGCCTCGCCGAGCGACGTGCGCTGGGCGTACGGGTAGTTCTCGGTGGTGGTGTAGCCGTCGACGATCCACTGGATGCGTCCGTCGACCACGGCTGCGTACGGGTCACCGTCGAGGGTGAGGAACGGCGCGGCCTTCTCGACCCGGTCGCGCGGCGACCGGTCATACAGGATCTGCGAGTCGTCGTTGATGTCGCCGGAGAACAGGATGTTGTAGTCCTGGAACTGGATCGCGTAGAGCAGCCGGTTCGCGAACGATCCGATGTCGACGCCGCCGTCGCCGGAGTAGGTGTTCCGCTGCTGGCCGCTGCCGCCTTCCTTGGCGTAGTCGAACTCCTGCGGCGGGGTGCCCTTGGGAGCGCCGACGATCGAGTACTCCGGCACCTGCTCGCCGAAGTAGATGCGCGGCTCGAACTTGCCCAGGTCGCCCTTGGTCGGGATGTCGCTCGACTGCCACACCGGCTTGCCCTCGTTGTCGACGGCGTTGCCCTCGGCGGCGACGAATCCGTAGCCGTGGGTGTACTGCAGGCGCTCGACGAGCCACTGTCCCTGGCGGTCCTCCGGTGGCGCGGGCAGCTCACGGACGGCCGCGATCGACGTGCGCTCCTCGCCGTCGATCTCGTACCTGTCGACGTCGAGTGCCTCGGGGAAGCTGTAGAAGCCGCGGATCTGCTGCAGCTGCTGGAACGTCTTCGACACGACGTTGGGGTCGACGAGCCGGATGTTGTCGGTGTTGTCACGGCTGCTCGTCTGGTTCCGCGTGACGTCGCTGCGGGCGTCGTAGCTCGTGACTTCGGCCGTATCCAACCCGTACGCCGTGCGTGTGCTCTTGATATTTCGTTCGATGGACGAGCGTTCCCTGGCCTCCTGGTTCGGCTTGACCTGGAACTGCTGGATCACGGCCGGGTAGGCGCCGCCGACGAGGATCGCGGAGAGGACCAGCAAGCCGAGGCTCAGGCCGGCGAACAGCAGGCCACGCCGTAGCGCGCTGACGAAGAACAGCACCGCGCAGATCAGCGCGATGGCCGCGAGGATCGTCTTCGCCGGCAACACGGCATGGATGTCGGTGTAGGACGCGCCGGTCGTGATGCCGCGGTCGGAGTGCACCAGGCCGTACCGGTCCATCCAGTACGCCACGGCCTTGAGGAGCATGAACAGCCCGACGATGATGCCGAGGTGGGCGCGGGCGCCCACGCTGACCTGGCCGCCGCGGCCGGCGACCCGCAGGCCGCCGTACAGGTAGTGGGCGACCGCGGCCGCGAGGAACGCCAGGACCATCGCAGCGAACCCGAAGCCGAGCAGCAGCCGCACGAACGGATACGTGAAGACGTAGAAACTCGCGTCCATGCCGAACTGGGGATCGGTCTGCCCGAACGGGGTACGGTTCAGGAACGCCAGGACCGTCTTCCAGTTGCCCTCGACCGTCAACCCGCCGATGAGGCCGACCAGGGCGGCGATGACGAGCGCCACCTTGCCCGAGTGCGGGTCGAAGACACCGCGGTAGCGCGCGAGCAACTGCTGGTCGGGAGTGTTCGGCACTACCCGCGGTCGCAACCGCCTGGCGATCGCCAGGCTCAGGAAGACGACACCTCCGAGCAGGAGGACACCCGCGCCGAACAGCGCGACCTGCGTGCCGATGACGCGTCCGTACACACCGCCGAAACCGATCGAGCGGTACCACAGGACGTTGGTCCAGATGTGGGTGAACACGACGAGGAGGATCACCACGGCGATCGCCACGGCGAGGGCTATCAGAATTCCTCGAGCCCGTCTGGACGTCTTCAATCGACGTCCACCGGCCGCATAGGTCACAGCATCCACCCCATCCGAACTACGGTCCGGTCTCCGGTCGCTCCGGCTACCGTGACTTCACTCACCGCGCACATGGTGACACCTTGCCCCGCCCGGTACGCAGCGCGTCCAACGACGAGACGGCGTCGTCGAGGGTCTCGACCTTCACCAGTCGAAGGCCGTCCGGGCGGGTCTTGCTCGCTTCGGCACAGTTGTCGGCGGGTGTGAGGAACACCGTGGCGCCCTTCTTCTCGGCGGCGATCATCTTCTGCGTGATGCCGCCGATGGCGCCGACCTTGCCGGCGGGGTCCATCGTGCCGGTGCCCGCCACGAACCTGCCGCCGGTCAGCGGCCCCTCCGTCATCCGGTCGACGACCGCAAGCGCGAACATCAGGCCCGCCGAGGGGCCACCGACGTTCTGCAGGCGGATCGTCACCTTCACCGGGTAGGTGAAGTCGCTCCCGAGGATGATGCCGACGATCGGCCGCTTCTCGTCGTCGGGCGCCTTGACCGTGCGTACCGACACGTCGACCTGCTTCTTCTTGCGCTCTACGGTGAAGCGCACCGTGTCGCCCACCTGGTGCCCGCTCATCCGCTTCTGGACGGCCTCGGCGTCCGTTGTGCGCGTGCCGTCGATGGCCTTGATCCGGTCGCCGGCGTGCAGCTTGCCCTCCGCGGGGCGGCCCTTCTCGACCGAGGAGACGACGACGTGCTCGGTCACCGGGACGCCGACATGCCGGAGGGCCGCGACCGTACCGTAGCTCTCGGAGTTCTCGAACTGCTCGGCACTGCGCTCCTCGACCTCTTTCCTCGTCGTGCCCTCGGGGTAGTAGAGCTCCTGCGGCACGACGGCGACCCGCGGATCGGCCCACCCGGTCAGGACCTGCCCAAGGCTCGGCTGGTTGCCCGGCCCGCCGATCACGGAGACCGTGGTCATGTTGAGGTGGCCGCTCACGGGGTACGTCTTGTGCCCGCCGATCGACACCACCTGCTTGCCCTCGACCGATCCGAGGGTGTCGTACGTGGGTCCGGGCGCCTCACGGACGTACGGAACCGGCATGAACCAGCCGGTGGCGGCGAGCAGGACGACGAGGACGCCGGAGACGAGGAGCGTCACGAGCCGACCAACCATGACCAGAGCCTAGATTGTCGGCGGCGCTACGGCGAACCGACCCATTCGGATGTGCCGTCGCCGAAATCCTGCCGTTTCCAGATCGGTACCTGGGCCTTCAGATCGTCGATCAGGCGCTGCGCGGCCGTGAACGCCTCCCCGCGGTGCTCGGCGGACGCCGCCACGACCACCGCGATGTCGCCGATCTCCAGCGAGCCGACCCGGTGGACGGCCGCGAGGGCGCGTACCGGCACGTCGGCCGCGACCTTCTCGGTGACCTGCCTGAGCTGGTCGAGCGCCGTCGGATGCGCCGCGTACTCCAGCCGCGTGACCTCCCGGCCGAGGTCCCTGGTGCGGACGGTGCCGACGAACACGACGACCCCGCCGGCCGACCGGTCGGCGACCACCGCGTCGACCTCGTCGACCGACAGGGGCACGTCGCGGATGTCGACCAGCCGCACCACGTCGGCGCGTCGGGAATCCGGCGGCGTGTCCATGCTCGCGACAGTACGCCACCGGCTACGCGCAAGGCGAACATCCGCTCCACCAGCGGAGGCGTACGGGAGATAGCGTTGCCGGAACGTCGGCAAACCAAGCAGTGGGAGTGGGTACGAGGCGATGAGCGGCGACAACCCCATCGACGGCCCTCGCGACGACGAGCCCGACGACGGCAAGGACTCAGGCAAGACCCCGGATCCTGCGGGCGGCCAGGACAACCCGTTCGCGGCGATGTTCGGCGGCGCGAGCCCCGAGCAGTTCGCCCAGGTGCTCCAGGGCTTCGCCCAGGCGATGTCCAACCCCAGCCAGGGCCCGGTCAACTGGGACCTCGCGAAGCAGACCGCCAGGCAAGCGGTATCCGCGGCGGGTGACTCGTCGGTGCTCGACCGCGACAAGCGGGAGCTGGCCGACTCGATCAGGCTCGCGGACGTCTGGCTCGACGACGTGACCGCTCTCCCGTCCGGCTGCACCAAGGTCGAGGCGTGGAGCAAGGCCGAGTGGGTCGAGGCGACGCTGCCGACATGGTCGCGCCTGTGCGATCCCGTCGTCGCGCGCATGGCCGACAGCATGGGCTCGGTGATCCCTGAGGAGATGCGGCAGCATGCCGGCCCGATGCTCGGCATGGTGCGGCAGATGGGCGGCATCATGTTCGGCAGCCAGGTCGGCCAGGCGGTCGGCGGGCTCGCCGGAGAGGTGCTGAGCGCGTCGGACATCGGGCTGCCGCTGGCCCAGGCCGGCACGGCGGCGCTGCTGCCGGCGAACGTCCAGGCGTTCGGCGAGGGGCTCGGTGTCGGGAGCGACGACGTGCGCCTCTACCTGTCACTGCGCGAGGCCGCGCACCAACGGCTGTTCGTCCACGCGCCGTGGCTGCCCGCGCGGCTGCTCGGCGCGGTCGAGGAGTACGCCAAGGGCATCGACGTCGACACCTCCCGCCTCGAGGAGGTCGTCGGGCAGATCGACCTGAGCAACCCTGAGGCGCTGCAGCGCGCGCTGTCGGAGGGACTGTTCGACGGCGACGACGTCGCGAACACTCCGGAGCAGAAGACCGCGCTGCGCCGGCTCGAGACGATGCTCGCGCTGGTCGAGGGATGGGTCGACACCGTGGTGTCGGCCGCCACCCACGACCGGATGCCGTCCGCCACTCCCCTGGCCGAGGCCGTACGCCGCCGCCGCGCGACCGGCGGTCCCGCCGAGCGCACCCTCGCCGCCCTCGTCGGGCTCGAGCTGCGACCCCGCCGCATGCGCGAGGCCGCGAGCCTGTGGAGCACGCTGACCGAGGCGCGCGGCGTCGACGGGCGCGATGCGCTGTGGGCCCACCCCGACCTGCTGCCCGACGCCGACGACCTCGAGAACCCCGACGCGTTCGTCACCGGTTCCTCGGAGCTGGAGGGCTTCTCCGATCTCTCCCAGCTCGGCTGGGACGAGGAGACCCCCGGCGACGGAGATGGCGAGTCGGACGGCGACGAGTCGCGCTAGTCGCGCCAGGCCGGGGGCGACGGCGCACCTCGTCGTCCCCCCCGGGTCACCACAACTCGTCCTGGTCGCCGGCACTGACCCGGGGGGCGCGACGGTGGGCGTGGGGTGCCGGCGGGCCCATCGGCACGTCGTGGGGTTCGGGCCGCGCACCGCGAGCGACGTCGGTGTCGTCGCCGTCGGTGAGGGTCAGGCCGGCGGCGGCGCAGACGCCCTCGAGGTAGCCACGGGCGCGCTCGGTCTTCGGGTACGCGGCGACGAGCCGCCAGAACTCCGGGCCGTGCCCGGGCTCCAGGAGGTGGGCCAGCTCGTGCACCAGGACGTAGTCGGACACCCATGCCGGCATGTCGCGGAGCCGGTCGGACAGCCGGATCGACCGGTGCGCCGGCGTGCAGGAGCCCCAGCGGTCGTTCTGGTTGCCGACCCAGCGGACCTCGTCCGGACGCGCGCGACCGCCGAGGTAGCGGTCGGACAGCCGCGTCGCCCGGGCCAACAGGTCATCGTCCCCCCGACTACGGCGTTTGTCCCTTTTGTCCTCCTGGCGTTCCAGTTTGCCGACCATCTCGGCCACCCAGAACCGCTCCTCGGCCTTGGTCATGCGTGCCGGTAGCAGCACGACGACCGTGTCGTCGCGTAGGTACGCCTGCACGGTGCGTCGCCGGCGACGGGACCTGCGCACCTCGACCCGCCAGCGCCCCGACGAGGCGCCGGCGAGGGGCTGCGGGGTGGCCTCTCCGGAGTTCACGGCACGACGCTAACCCACGGCGCCGACGGGTCCGCGTTGCCCACAGGCCGACGCGTGTCCGCATGCGGACACGCGTCGCCAGAGACGGCCGGCCCCGGCGAGATTTCTTTCCTCCACACCCGGTGTACAGCGTTTCCGCAGGTCAGAGCGATTACTGACGGGCTCTCGTGGCCTTGTGCACAGGTCGTCACGTCGCCTTCCACAGCGGCACGCCGAGCGGTCCCCACGTCGTCCACAGGGTTATCCACAGGTGTGGGTGACGGTAGGTTGACGGCCGCCCGAACCGTTCCTAACGTCGTGACGGACGAGGTCCCCGGGGCCGCACAACCGTTCGCGAGGGGAAGGCGGACGGGCGTGTCGGCCCCGAGGACCTCGCGACATCTCCGGCCCTCGGACGGGCTCCTCCACGGCTGCCAGGCCCCTCTGCCGTATGGTGAGGCCGGTTCCACCGCCTGGGTGACCAGGCGCCGACGACGAGGAGAGGTTCGTGGCCGAGACCTACAAGGGCGACGCATACTGCGTCAAGTGCAAGGAGAAGCGGGACTTCGAGGGCGAGGTCGTCGAGACGAACGGCCGTCGCATGGCGAAGGGCACGTGTCCCGTCTGCGGGACCAAGCTCAACCGCATCCTCGGCAAGGCATGACGTAACGCTTCTCGAGACCATGCGACGCCGTCCGTCGACCTTCGGCGGCCGGGTCGCGACAGAGCGATGATCGACACGGCCTGGGGCCGGGACACCCGTTCCGCCCCAGGCCGTCGCCATGCCCGACCGACGGGGGTCAGCCGCTCCGCCGGTCGTGAGACGATCTGGTGGTGACGGTGGACCTGGAGGACCAGAAGCGGCGAGGACGCGCGCTCGCACTGGCGACCGTGCTCGCCTTCGTCTTCGGCGCGGTGGTTCTCGTCCAGGCGGTACGCCTGTACATCGGCGGCGGCGCAGAGGCCCCCGGCGCAGGCCTGTTCGGCCTGGTCCTGCTCGGCTCCATGGCGTTGATCCTGGTCGTCGTGGGATTCGTCCTGCTGGGAAGGATCGCCACCTCTCGGGCGCGCCGGGCGAACCAGCAGTCCGAGACCGACGGCTGAGTCTTCAGAGCACGGCGCCCGGCGGGCGGTAGTCGCCCGCGGAGAAGCGTCCGAACCGGTCCGGCCGCTGTCCACAACTTGGCCCGCGCACCTGCCACAACCACATCCGCGGTGACACGCTCGCGGCATGCGCCCCGTTCTGAAACCTGCCCTGCGCCGCATCTGGCGCGGACCCGCCACCGTGCAGATCGGCCTCGACCCCTCCCGAGCCGTCGTGCTGTCCGGCTGCGACGACGACGTCGTCGAACTCCTCGACGTCCTCGACGGCACCCGCGAGCCCCGCGCCGGCAGTGCCGGTGCCGACCACGGCGGCCTGCTCACCCTGCTGTCGGGTGCCGGTCTGCTCGACGACGCGGTGGCCAGCACTGCGCCGCTCCCCGGTCTGAGCCGCACCCATCGCGAACGCCTCGCTCCCGACCTCGCCGCAATGTCGCTGCTGTCCGGCGCGGCCGACGGCGGGCTCGGCCTGCTCCGGCGCCGCCGGGGATCCGCGGTCGCCGTCCACGGCGCGGGCCGGGTCGGCACGACCGTGGCGACACTGCTCGCCGCCGCCGGTGTCGGCGCGATCCACGTGGTCGACGGCGGCATCTGCCAGCCAGGCGACTGCGCGCCGGGGGCCCTGCCGATGGCCGAGCTCGGCCGGCGACGCGACGAGGTCGTCGGCGACCTCCTCGCGTCCTACGCGGCCGAGGCGGGCCCGCCGGCAGGCCAGCTGGTCGCGGTGGTCCTGACCGGCGCGGCCGCGACGGATCCACGGGTCCGCGACGGCCTCGCCCGCGAGCGGGTGCCACACCTCGTCGCGGCGGTCCGCGAGACCACCGGCCTGGTCGGCGCGTTCGTCCTCCCCGGCCGGTCGGCGTGCCTGCGCTGCCTCGACCTGCACCGCACCGACCGCGATCCCGGCTGGCCGGTGGTCGCGGCGCAGCTCGCCGCGGCGACCCCGACCACGATCGACGCCTGCGACACCGTCCTCGCCACCGCTGTCGCCTGCTGGGCCGCGCACGAGGTGCTCGCGCTCATCGACGAGTCGCGACGCCCCCTCACGGTCAACGGCTCGCTGGAACTGTCGATGAACGATTGGCGCTGGCGCCGTCGCACCTGGTCCCCTCATCCGGACTGCGCATGCACCGAGCCCGCGGTCTGACGGCCGACCCGGCAGAATGGAGGCGTGAACGATCTCCCGCGCTGGGCGCTGACCCGCACTGCCAAGCTGGCCTCGGTGCCGCTCGGCTACGCCGGTCGCACCGCGCTCGGCCTCGGCCGGCGCATCGGCGGCCAGTCCGCCGACGCCGTCGCGGCGGAGGTCCAGCGGCGCACCGCCGAGCAGCTGTTCAAGGTGCTCGGCCAGCTCAAGGGCGGGGCCATGAAATTCGGCCAGGCACTCTCGGTGCTCGAGGCCGCGATCCCGCCGGAGCTCGCCGGCCCGTACCGCGCGACGCTGACCCGGCTGCAGGAGGCGGCGCCGCCGATGCCCACGGCGACGATCCACGGGGTTCTCGCCGAGCACCTCGGCGACGGCTGGCGCGAGCTGTTCACCGAGTTCGACGACAGACCCGCCGCCGCGGCGTCGATCGGCCAGGTCCACCGGGCCGTGTGGTCCGACGGCCGCGAGGTGGCCGTCAAGGTGCAGTACCCCGGTGCCGGTCCCGCGCTGCTCAGCGACCTCGCCCAGCTCAGCCGCATGGGCCGGCTGTTCAGCTCGATCATCCCCGGCATCGAGGTCCGCCCGCTGATCGACGAGCTGCGCGAGCGGGTGGCCGAGGAGCTCGACTACGCCCGCGAGGCCGAGGCCCAGCGCCGGTTCGCCGAGACGTACGCCACCGACCCCGACATCGTCATCCCCGACGTCGTCGACCAGCGCGGCCACGTCCTCGTGAGCAGCTGGCTCGAGGGCACGCCGCTGTCCAAGGTCATCGCCTCGGGCAGCCAGGACGACCGCAACCGGGCGGGCCTGCTCCTCGCCCGGCTGCTGTTCTCCTGCCCGGGCCGGGCACGCATGCTGCATGCTGACCCGCACCCGGGCAACTTCCGGCTGCTCCCCGACGGCCGGCTCGGCGTCCTCGACTTCGGTCTCGTCGCACGCCTCCCCGACGGCCTGCCGGCGTCGATCGGCCACGTGCTGCGGCTCGGGCTCGAGGGCGACGCCGCCAGCGTCGCGGCCGGGCTGCGCGACGAGGGCTTCGTCCGCAGCGACCAGGAGGTCGACGCCGAGGAGCTGCTCGCCTACCTCCAGCCGTTCCTCGACCCGATCAGGCAGGAGCGGTTCCGCTTCACCCGCGAGTGGATGCGCGAGCAGATGAGGCGCGTCGGCGACCCGCGGTCGGCGACCGCCGAGCTCAGCAGGCGGCTCAATCTGCCGCCCTCCTACCTGCTCGTGCACCGGGTGTGGATCGGCGGCATCGGCGTGCTCTGCCAGCTCGAGGCCGAGGGCCCGTTCCGGGCCGAGCTCGAGACCTGGGTGCCGGGCTTCGCCCCCGCCGTCTGACGCCGCCCGCGCCCACGAACGTAATGCCGAGGGCCTCCCCGCCTGCGTGGCGGGGAGGCCCTTCTCCTCTTCTTCCTTCGCGGGTCAGTACACCCTGCGCCTGGCCACGGCCAGACGCGCCTGGGCCTTACGGACCCTGTTCTCCGCCCGGCGAAGCGCTGCGACGCGTCCCGCGTCGCGCTCACGCTCGGCTTCCGCCAGGCGGCTGCGCATTCGTTCTCGCGCGTGTTCTTGGGGTAGCAAATTCATGATCATGCTCCTTGGCGTCAGTGCAGTCTGTGTGTTGGTCATCTCGGTCGTTTCGTGTCGGCGGGCGACCCGGTCAGGCAGCCACCTCGGACTTGCGCGGACGTCCTCGCGGCCGCTTGCGCGGTACGACGACGCCCTGCACGAAGAGCTCTCCACCCCAGACACCCCACGGCTCGCGCCGCTCGAGTGCCGAGGCAAGGCACTGCGTACGTACCGGACAGTCCCGGCACAGCGCCTTCGCGAACTCCACATCGGCCGGCGACTCGGCGAAGAAGAGCTCGGGGTCTTGCGCACGACACGGCAGGTCGAGGTCCTCGGCGAAGGGCGCCTCGAACAGCTCGAACACGGTCGCGGACATCGGGTTGCCACCTCCTCGTGACGGTGTTGACAGTGCTGGGTCTTCGGGTTCGTTCCTTCGGTTGGGGCAAACAAAAAGGCCGCGGATCCCGGAGTCGGGTTCCGCGGCCTGGAGAGGCGGCCGGTCTTTTCGTCTAGACCGGATGCTGACTCCAGGGACGGAGGCCCGAAACCGCGCCATCCTTGACGGCGGCCGGGGTGTTCTCGACGGACGGGTCGATGAAGCTGACCGCGGACACACCGGTCCCCTCGAGCTTCATCTGGACGGGCGCGACGAACGCGCCGGGACCGAACGTGTACCGCTCACGCGAGACGAGACCGCCACCGAGGCAGGTCGGACGCGTGACGCCGAGAGTCGTCATCGTGATCACGGGACCCACCTCCACTCGCTGCTCGCGGATGCGGCATCGATGGCCGCACACCAGAGCGTATGGGGTCAGGGGGGAGGGGGCAACTCAATTACCGAACATTTCATCGTCGTAGTCCGGACGGTGCGTTCGGTCAGTCCGCGGAGGTGACGCCGGGCTCCTCACCGCGCACCAGGGCGAGGACGGCCGGGCCGTACAGGTCAACCTTGCGGGTGCCGACTCCGGCGACCGCGGACAGCTCCTTGTGCGTGCTCGGGCGCTGCTCGGCGATCGCCGTGAGCGTGGCGTCGGTGAAGACGACGAAGGCCGGGACGTGTTGGTCGCCCGCGGCAGACCTGCGCCATTCGACGAGTCGCGCGAACAGGTCGCCGTCGACGTCGCCGGGACAGGTGAGGCAGTGCCCGAGCTTGCGCTCGACGGCGCCGGAAAGCTTGCGCCCGCACACGCCGCACGGTGTCGGGCCGCTCTTGGGGGTGACGGCACGGCGCGCGCCCGCCGGCTCACGGGCCGCCCCCACGCTCGACATCAGTCCGGTGAGGAAGCGGGTCGGCTCCCTGTTGGCCCGTCCACCCGGCTGCCGCGCGCGCGACCAGGACAACAGCAGCCGCTGCCGCGCCCTGGTGACCCCGACGTAGAGCAGCCTGCGCTCCTCCTCGACCTGCTCGGGCGTCTCGGCGTAGACGATCGGCATCGTGCCGTCGGTCAGGCCGACCAGGAAGACGGCGTCCCACTCCAGGCCCTTCGCCGAGTGGAGGCTGGCGAGCGTCACGCCGTCGGGAGTGGGGGCGTGCTGGACAGCCGACCGCTCGTCGAGCTCGGCGACGAGGGTGCCGAGCGACGCGTCGGAGTCGGCGGCCGCGAGGTCGGCGGACAGGCGGACGAGCGCCGCGAGCGACTCCCACCGCTCGCGTGCCGCTCCGCCTCCGGTGGGTGCCTGCCGGCGGTACCCGGACGCGCCGAGGACGTCGGCGACCCGGTCGGCCAGGCTCCGGTCGGGGTCGTCGTCGGACCGCGCCGCCGCCCGGAGCAGGACACTCGCCTCGCGCACCTCGGGACGGTCGAAGAAGCGCTCGGCGCCGCGGACGACGTACGGCACGTCGACCTCGGCGAAGGCCTGCTCGAACGCCTCGGACTGGGCGTTGATGCGGAACAGCACGCCGATCTCGGCGGGCGGGGTGCCCGCCTCGACGAGGTCGCGGGCGCGGGCGGCGACGGCCATGGCCTCGGCCTGCTCGTCGTCGTACGCCGCGATCTCCGGCTCGGGTCCCGTCTCGCGCTGGGCGACGAGGGTGAGGTGGTGGGCGGGGTTGCGGTCGCGCGCGCGGTCGATGACGGCGTTGGCGAGCCGGACGACCTCGGGGGTCGACCGGTAGTCGCGTTCGAGCCGGATCAGCCGGGTGCCGGGGTGCTCGTCGGCGAAGTTCAGGAGGTACGAGGGGGTCGCGCCGGTGAACGAGTAGATGGTCTGGTTGGGATCGCCGACGACGCAGAGATCGTGCCGGTCGCCGAGCCAGGCGTCGAGCAGCAGCTTCTGCAGCGGGTTGACATCCTGGAACTCGTCGACGACGAAGTGGCGGTACTGCCGGTGCACCTCCGCGGCGACGTCGGTGTGCTCGACGAGCATGCCCGCGGTGAGCTCGAGCACGGACTCGAAGTCGAGCATGTTGCGCTGCTCGCGGATGTCCTCGTACGTCGCGTACACGCGCGCGACGTCGTCCGAGCTCACCGGCGGACGCCGGCCGGTGCGCTTGGCCTCGCGGACGTAGCGGTCGGGCCGGATCTGGCCGGCCTTCGCCCACTCCAGCTCTCCGGTGACGTCGCGGAGCTCGGCGCGTCCGAGGGTGAGGCCGCACCGGCGCGCGGCGTCGAGCACGAACCTGACCTTGCTCTCGACGATCTGCGGCGGCGGGCCGCCCACCACGCGCGGCCAGAAGAACCGCAGCTGGCGCAGCGCCGCCGAGTGGAACGTGCGGGCCTGCACGGACGGCACGCCGAGCGCGCGCAACCGGCCGCGCATCTCCCCCGCCGCCCGGGTCGTGAACGTGACCGCGAGCAGCTGACCCGCGGGGACGGTGCCGCGGTGTACCGCGTAGGCGATGCGGTGCGTGATGGCACGGGTCTTGCCCGTGCCCGCGCCGGCGAGCACGCAGACGGGGCCCTCGACGGCCTCGGCCACCGCGCGCTGCTCGGGATCGAGCCCCTGCAACACCCGCTCGGCCACCATGTCCGCCATCCTCGCAAAGGCCACGGCCGCCCGTCGCCGCCACCCACAACCCCGGTTCTGTCGTCCCCGATCCGGCGGACGGCAGCCGCTACGGGGTGTAGCTGGTACTGGGGGCGCCCGGCCCTCGTGGGAAGCTTCGGCAACGCGTGGACGTTGTCGCCTTCGACAGCACCCACCTACCCGAGGGGACTCTTCGACGATGTCGGCCCAGGTGACGATGTACTCGACGCCGTGGTGCGGCTACTGCCGCCGGCTCAAGAGCCAGATGGAGCGCGAGGGCATCGCGTTCGCAGAGGTCGACATCGAGCAGGACCCCGAGGCCGCCGACTACGTCATGAGCGTCAACGGTGGCAACCAGACCGTCCCGACGCTGGTCTTCCCGGACGGCTCGGCGCTGACCAACCCGTCGATCGCCCAGGTCAAGGCGCAGCTCGCCACCGTCTGACCGGCACCCTCAGCCCTCGAGCGGGCCGCCGTACCAGTTCTCGACGAGGCGCCGCGCGATGGACACTCGGTTGGGCGGCAGCACCTCGCCCGCCCTGACCGCGTCGGCGAGCCCGTCCCTGCTGAACCAGCGCGCCTCGACGATCTCGTGGTCGTCGGGGCGCAGCTCGCCGCCGACCACCCTGGCCGTGAAGCCCAGCATCAGGCTGGACGGGAACGGCCACGGCTGGCTGGCGACGTAGCGCACGTCGTCGACGACGAGGTTGACCTCTTCCTCTACCTCGCGGGCGACGGCGCGTTCGAGTGACTCGCCCGGCTCGACGAAGCCGGCGAGCACGGAGTAGCGGCCGTTCGGCCACACCGTCTGCCGTGCCAGCACGCAGCGGTCGTCATCGTCGTACACCAGCATGATCACCGCGGGGTCGACCCGCGGGAAGTGGCTGCTGCCGTCGTTGGGACAGTCACGCTGGCTGCCGCCCTGCACGACGACCGTCGGGGTGCCGCAGCGCGGACAGTGCTGGTGGTTGGCGTGCCAACGTTCGAGCGCGACAGCATGGACGGCGAGTCCCGCGTCGCGCGGGCCGAGGGTGACGCCGATCTCGCGCAGCCCGCCCGCCCGCACACCGGCGCGACCGTCGGGCAGCGGCGCGCGCACCGCGAAGTAGGCGCGGTCGTCGGCATGACCGAGGAAGTAGCGCTCGCCGTCCGGGGCCTCCGCCGTGGTGAGGAGCGCCAGCTCGGCACCGGACTCCTCGACGAGGGTCTGCCCGTCGTCGACGACGAGGACGCGCGTTCCGTCGGCCTGCCACCTCTCCTCGAGCGCCTCGGCGTCCTCGCGGAGGTACGACCCCCGGTCGACGTCGGAACGCGACAACGGCAGGCCGGCGATGCTAGTCACGGCTCCGACCCTAACGCCCGGGAAGTGCCCGCACAGCCGCGCCTCGGCCTGGACGAACTCGGCTCATGGACCGACGGTCAGAAGGAAGCATCCCTTGTCGGGGCCAGCGGTGGCCGTCAGCCGCCACGTGCCGGCCGACGGGATCGGCGATGCGGACGGATAGAAGCCCGAGTCGCAGTTCTCCGATGTGTAGGCCGGGTTCCGCTGATGTACGACCCGAGTGACGGGCGTGCCGGTGATCCTCCTGATGTGCACGGTGAGACCTGGCATCCGGTCGGTGTGGAGGGAATCCAGTAGATCTTGACGGCGGCGTCCGAACCCCGCTCACGGTGGACGCGCGGCCAGCCGCTTCTGGCGAGCCGGAAGTCTCCGGCGACGAAGCCACCCGATCGTACGTTGCGGTGGTCATCGACGTCGACGCACTTCCCGCTGGGGCTACCCGACGCCGAACGGAAGGCCGACGGCAAAGTCGATCTTGGCTTGCTCACTTCCTGCGCCTGACAACCGGTCGAAACCAACAGGCCTGCGGCTAACGAGACACTCACCGCCGACCAGACATGTCTACCGGTTAGGGCGATGTTGCACCCTCGCCATCACCAGGAACGGGCAAGCAAGCCTTCTAGGCCAGTTCTTACGCCGCTTTCTGCATGATCGCAAGGCACTACTGCCGTTGTGACACCGACACCGTCAGTCCTCAGCCACTGGTGGGATGCTGGCGCCTCGGCCGACGCAGTGTCACGACCGACACTTACTCGGCTGGGGCGGGGAGGTCGCGGATCATCGCGGACAGGCCGTCGGCGTCGAGCAGGTCGACGGGCCTGACGGTGTCGTCGGTGCGGACGTAGTGGAACGCGGCGTGCACCCGATCGATCGGCACGTCGCGCAGGCGTGACCAGGCCAGCCGGTAGGCGGCGAGCTGGACGGCTGCGCTGCGCGCCTCGTCGACGTCGTTGGGCGGGTGGCCGGTCTTCCAGTCGACGACCTCGTAGCCGCCGGCGCCGTCGGCGAACACGGCGTCCATCCGGCCGCGGACGAGCACGCCCTCGACGAGCATGTCGAACGGCACCTCGACGTCGACCGGGGTGCGGTCGGCCCACGCGCTCGCCTCGAACCTCTCGGCCAGCTCCGCGAGCTCGGCGTCGCTCGCGCCGCCGGCGTCGCCCGCGCCAGGCTCGTCGTCGGGTCCGAACAGGCGCTGCTGGCCCCAGCGCGCCTCGAGGTAGCGGTGGAACGCGGTGCCGCGCCTGGCCTGCGGCTCGGGCCGATGCGGGACCGGCCGGCGCAGGTCGAGGGCGAACCGGTCGGGATCGCGCGCGAGCGCGACGAGCGCGGACACCGACAGGTGGTCGGGCAGCTCGACGGGCACCTCGTGGATGCGCCTGGTCTGCGCCAGCTCGGCGAGCAGCAGCTCGACGTCGGTCGCCCAGTCGTCGCCCGCGGTCGGCAGCGCCATCGGCAGGGTCGTCGACGCCTCGCGCACCAGCCGCTCCCCCGCGGCGAGCTCGCCGTCGGGTTCGCGCTCCAACGGCCACGGCGCGGTGAGCGGTTGTTCGAGCAGCGGGTTGTCGCCGTCCTTCGCCTCGATCCACGACACGACCTCACCCGCGCCCGCGGCGCACACGTCGCGCACCTCGGTGAGGAACGCCGACGGGCCGAGTGGGGTGATGCCGAGACCCCAGTGGTAGCCGGTGCAGCACAGCAGCCGCTGCGCCCTGGTGACCGCGACGTAGAAGAGCCGGCGCTCCTCCGCCTCCTGGCGCTCCGCGCAGGCGGTGGCGTAGCGCTGGGCGTCGTCCCTGCTCACGCCGTCGAGCCGCGGCAGGTCGCGCGCGTCGCCGCGCAGCGGGAACGGCAGCAGCCGCGCGTTATCGGTCCAGCTCGTGGACGTCTGCGCCCGGGCGGGGAAGATCGACGCCTTGCCGCCGCTCGCGAGGCCGGGCACGCAGACCACGGGCCACTCCAGGCCCTTCGCCGCGTGCACGGTCATCACCTTGACGCTGTCGGAGTCGCCGACCTGCGGGATCTCGAGCCCCGACTCCTGCTGCTCGGCGGCGTCGAGGTAGGCGAGGAACGCCGCCAGCGTCGGGCGCTCGTCGTCGCGGGAGAACCTCGCGGCCTCCTCGGCGAACGCGTCGAGCTCGGCGCGCGCCGCACGCGGGTCGACGCCGGGCCGCGCCGCGACCTCGATGTCGAGGCGCAAGGTGCGCTCGACCTCGGCGACCAGCTCGGGCAGTGGCAGGTGGGCGCGCTCGCGCAGCACCCGCAGCTCGGCGGCCAGGTCGAGGAACCTCGCGTGCGCCGGCGCGGAGTACGCCGCCGCAGGACCGGGATCGTCGAGCGCGTCGGCGAGGCTGCCGAGGTCGAGGTCGGACATGACGACGCCCGCGAACGGGTCTGGCGGGTCGGTAGCCGCCGGCGGCTCCCGGTCGGCGCGGACGAGGTGGCGGGCGCGCCGGCCGAGCGCGACGAGGTCGCGCGCGCCGATGCGCCACCTGGCACCCGCGAGCAGCCGGATCAGCGACGCGTTGGCGGTGGGGTCGTGGAGCACCCGCAGCGTCGAGACGACGTCGGCGACAGCGGGCACGGTCAGCAGGCCGGTGAGGCCGACGACCTCGACGGGCACGTCACGGCGTTCGAGCGCCTCGCGGATGCGCGGGATCTGGCTGCGCTTACGGACGAGCACCGCGATCTCGCGCGGGTGCAGGTCGCCGGTGTCGAGCAGCCCAGCGATGCGCGAGCCGACCCACGCGGCCTCGTCGTCGATGGTCTCGACGAGCGCGCACTCGACCCGGCCCGGGTCCTCGAGCACCGGTGCCGGGACCAGCCGGGGGCTGACGTCGGTGGCGCCGAGCGGCTCCATGACCCGGTTGGCGACGCCGAGGACGCGCTCGGCGTTGCGGAAGCTCCAGGTCAGGTCGAGCCGCGTGGCCGGACGCCCGTCGGCCTGCGGGAAGTCGCCGGGGAACCTGCGCAGGTTGCCCGCGGTCGCCCCGCGCCAGGAGTAGATCGACTGCGCCGGGTCACCGACGGCCATCACGGGGAAGCCGTCGGGGAACAGCGCGCGGAGGAGGGTCAGCTGGCTGTGGCTGGTGTCCTGGAACTCGTCGAGCAGGCAGGCCGCGAACAGCGAACGCTCCGTGCCACCGACGGCGGGATGACGGACGGCGAGGCGAGCGGCGGCCGCCATCTGGTCGTCGTGGTCGAGCAGGCCCGCCTCGTGCTTCGCGCGCCGGTAGCCCTCGACCAGCGGCAGCAGCTGGGTGCGGACCAGCTGGTTCTTCAACAGCCTGGTCACCAGCGCGGACCGGTTCTTCGGCGACGCGGCGACGCGGTCGACCCAGCGCTCACCCTCGAACAGCACGTCGGACGGCGAGACGAGGTGTTCGGCCATCTCACCGGAGAGCTCGAGCACCGCGGCGGTCACGGTCGCCGGGACCCACTCGACGGCGTCCATCGGGCCGTCGTACCTGGCGACGACGCCGTAGGCGAGCTGCCACTGGACCGCGGGGGTGACCAGGCGCGCGCCGGGCTCCGCGCCGTCGCGCAGCGCGTGCATGCGGTAGATGCGGCCGGCGTACGCGTGGTACGTCGCGATCGTCGGATCGCCGGCGAGCCGCTCGTACTCCGCCGGGGTGCCGAACTCCGGCAGTGCCCTGAGCCGGTCGAGCCAGCCCCGCACCTTGACCCCGAGCTCGCGCGCGGCCTTGCGGGTGAAGGTGAGGCCGAGCACGTGCTCGGGGCGGACGACGCCGTTGGCGACCAGCCAGACGACGCGGCGCGCCATCGTCTCGCTCTTGCCAGACCCCGCGCCCGCGACGACCACGCACGGGGCAACCGGAGCGCCGATGACGGCGGCCTGCTCCGGGGTCGGCGGCAGTGCGCCGCACATGCGGGCGAGGTCGGACGGCGAGTACGCGTACCGCGCGGGAAGAGATGTCACGCTCATCGGCCCACGCGCCCGCTTCCTGCGCTCATCATGGGCGAACCTGGCCGCCCTCGTCCTGCAGCGGGCAGGACGAGCGGACGCGGCACGAGCCGCAGTACGGGTTGACGCGGGCGACGAACCGCGCCGCCGACATCCGGGCGGCGACGCCCTGCACGAGGTCGTCGGCCCAGCCGGACTCGTCGTCGTCGCCGAGCGCCTGCTGCGCCTGCACCTTGACCTTCTTGCCCTTGCCCAGGTGGACGAGCGACGCGCCGCCCGGCTCGTCGACGCCGAGGGCCGCGAAGGCGCCGAGGCGCGCGGCGAGCTGGTAGACGCCGAGCTGCGGGTGCCGGCCGATCGCCTCGTCGCGCGGACCCGACTTGCCGGTCTTGAGGTCGACGACGTATGCCCGGCCGTGCCGGTCGCGCTCGACCCGGTCGACGCGACCGGCGAGACGCAACCGGCCCGTCTCGACGTCGAACGGCTGCTCCACCGCGAGCAGGGAGCGCGGGTTGTGGGTGTGCCAGCCGACGAAGCGTTCGACCATCTCCGCCGCATCGGACTCGCGGCGGCGCGCGTACCAGCGGCTCTCGAAGTCGAGCCGGCCGAACACCTCCGACAGGGTGGACTGCAGGTCGTCGAGGTCGGCCTCGCCGGGCTCCGCGACGAGGGACGCGAGCGCGTGTACGACGTTGCCGACGGTCTGCGGGGCGCCGTTGTCCTGCGCGCCGACCGCGCGCTCGAGCAGCCACCGCAGGCCGCACGCGTCGAACCCCTCCACCTGCGAGGGCGACAGGGTGATGCGCTCGTCCTCGTCGAACAGCGGGAGGTCGCTGGACGGGGTGGTCGTGGCGTACCACTCGTCGGGGTCGGCGCCGCGGACGCCGTCGCCGGCGAGGCGGGCGAGGTGACCGGCGGCCACGCGCCGCACCTCGGTGAGCCGGCCGGCGTCGGCGACGGTCGCGCGCAGCTCCGCCACCAGCGACGGCAGAGTCAGCGCGCGCATCCGGGTCGCCGAGACCTCGCGGGGCTCGACGCCCAGGTCGCCGAGGAACCGCGACGGCTGCTCGTCGCCGTCGACGCCGCCGAGCACGGCGGTGACGACGAGCCGCCGGCGCGCCCTGGTGACCGCGACGTAGAACAGCCGCCGCTCCTCCTCGAGCAGCTTGGCGGCGATGGACGGGACGAGCGGCTGGTTGCCCTGCGCGACCTCGACGAACTCCTCGACGCCGAGCAGGGTGCCGCGCAGCCGGGTGTCGGGCCAGATGCCGTCCTGGACGCCGGCGACGACGACGAGGTCCCACTCCAGCCCCTTCGACCGGTGGGCGGTCAGCAGGCGGACGGAGTCGGTGCGCGGGGCCTGCTCGCCAAGGGTGTCGCCCGGGATCTCCTGCGCCACCAGGTCGTCGAGGAAGCTCTCGACGCTGCCGCCCGGCATACGGTCGGCGTAGCGCGCGACGGCGTCGAACAGCGCGCAGACGGCGTCGAGGTCGCGGTCGGCCTGCTGGCCACGGAACCCGCCGCGCAGGCTCGCGTCGCGCCAGCGCTCGGCGAGGCCCGCGCCGTGCCACAGCTCCCACAGGGCGTCCTCCGCCGAGCCGCCCGCCACGATCTTGGCGGTCGCTTCGAGGGTCCTGGCCAGCCGCTCGGCGGGGCCGCGGATCTCCGGCGGGACGAGGGTGAGCTCGCGCTCGTCGAGCAGGGCGGACGCCAGCAGCGTGGTGACCGGACGGGTGCCACCGGCGAGTTGTTCGGTCTCGCGCAACGCACGCCGCAGCCGGCGCAGTGACAGCCGGTCGGCGCCGCCGAGCGGCCCGCAGAGCAGCTCGGTGGCGGTCTCCTCGTCGAGGGTGTCGGGACGCACGACGGCGCGCAGCGCGAGGAGCAACGGGCGTACGGCGGGTTCGAGCACCAGCGGCACCTCGTCGCCGGCCACGACCACCGGCACCCCCGCGGCGGTGAGGGCGCGGTGCAGCGGCGACGCCTGCAGGCTCGCGGAGCGGACGAGCACGGCCATGCGCTCCCACGGCACACCGTCGACGAGGTGGGCGCGACGCAGCACGTCGGCGACGTGGGCGGCCTCCTGCTCGCGGCTCTGCACGAGGTCGACCTCGACCTCGCCGGGCTCGCCGGTGCGGTCGGATGTGAGCATGCGGTGCGTGGACGCGCCGCCGGGCAGCCGCGCGGCCACCCCGCGGGACGCGGCGAGCAGCGTGGTGCCGAAGCGCCGGGAGGTGCGCAGGTCGACGACGTCGGCCGACCGCCGGTCGACCGTGCGGAACACCTCGGGGAACCGTTCGATGCAGCCGACCTCGGCGCCGCGGAACCCGTAGATGGACTGGTCGGGGTCGCCGACGACGGTGAGGTCACGGCCCTGCCCGGCGAGCGCGCGCAGCAGCCCCTCCTGGGCGGGATCGGTGTCCTGGTACTCGTCGACGAACACCGCACGCCTGGTGTCGCGCTCGTACGCACCCACGCCGCGCGGGTCGGGGTCGTCCATCAGCGTGATCGCCTCCCGGACGAGCGACGCGTAGTCGAACGCCCGCGCCCACTCGATGTCGAACCTGCCCGCGTACCGGTCCATGAACCCGGCCACGGCCTCCCACTCGCGCCGGCCGTACTCGCCGGCGAGCGTGTCGAGGTCGGCCGAGGTGTGGTCGCGCTCGGTGACCCGCAGCATCAGGTCGCGCACCTCCTCGGCGAACCCGCGGGTGAGCAGTGCCGGGCGCAGCGCCTCCGGCCACTCGGTGGCGCCGTCGGTGACCTCGCCCGCGAGCAGGCGGCGTATCTCGACGAGGTGCTCGGGCCCCGACAGCAGCCGCGGCGGCGGCTCGCCGTTCGCCACGGCGGCCTTGCGGACCAAGGCGTACGCGTAGGCGTGGAACGTCAGCGCGAGCGGCTCCTGCGTGGTGCGGCCGAGGCGCGCGGTGATGCGCTCGCGCAGCTCGGCGGCCGCCTTGCGGCTGAACGTGAGCACGAGAACCTGCTCGGGAGCGAACCCCCGACCGGCGATCCGGTCGACGACGGCCTCGACCAACGTGGTCGTCTTGCCGGTGCCGGGACCCGCCCGGACGAGCAGCGGACCGCCCGGGTGCGCGACGACGCGACGCTGGGCGTCGTCCAGCGTCGGGGCGATTCCGGTCTCCGGGGGGCGCCGGACCAACCGGAAGGTCGGGGCGTGCACGATTCGATTGGACCATCCCCGGCCGACACCCCACCACCACGACCCGCCGACTGTGGATATCGCGACCGGCGCGCTGGCTAGGATCCGTGATTGTGCGCATCGATGGCATCGCGAGGTTGCTCCTCGGCACGTTCGTGCGCCCGCCCGAGGAGACCGGCACCGGGCGGCCCCGAGTCGAAGCCGTCTACGGCTACGTGATCCGACACGATCGCGGCCTGGTGCTGCTGGACACCGGTCTGGGTCGAGGTGGCGAGGACACCGAGGCCTGGTACCGACCGCAGCGGATCCCGTTACAACGGGCCCTGGGTGATCGCGGAGTCGCGCTGGATCAGATCGACGTCGTGGTGAACTGTCACCTGCACTTCGACCACTGCGGTGGCAACCCCTTGCTGGCAGGCAGGCCCATCATCTGTCAGCGGGAAGAGCTCACGACAGCTCGAGCCGGTGACTACACGATGGAGCACCTCGTGGACTATCCCGGCTGCCGGTACGAACTACTGGACGACGAAGCCGAGATCTGGCCAGGAGTGCATGTAATACCCACCCCTGGCCACGGCGACGGTCACCAGTCGCTGGTGGTGGAGTGTGACGATGGCTCCGTGGTGCTGGCAGGCCAGTCACACGACACCGCGTCGGCATGGAGCGCGGACGTTCTCGCTGCCTCGGCCCCGATCCTCGGCCACGCGGAACCGCTGCCTCGCGCACCATCCTGGATGACGCGCCTGCTGGAGTTCGATCCGAAACGGGTCATCTTCGCCCACGACGCCGCAGTGTGGGAGCCAGCCTGATCAGCCCGCACCGTTGATCACGTTCACGTGATCAACGTGGACTTCACCTCGTGCCGGGACGAGGTGAAGTCCACGTCGGTGAGGTGAAGCTCCGCCGACGACCCTCGCAGCGCACCCGTGAACGGCACCCTCACCATGCCCCGACACGGTGAGGGTGCCCCTCACGGGTTCCGGTACCGGGACGTCCGCCGGGGTTGTCAGTGGCAGGCGTTGCTCTGCCGCGCGAGCGCCTGCAACAGCACCGGCATCTTCCGCGTGGCTTCTTCGGCGGCGAGGAGAAGACCGTCGAGATCGGAGTCGGACACCGGCGCCAGGTCGGTGCCGGCGAGGCGGGTCAGGGTGGCTGATGCCGAGGACGTCTTCCCACACCGACGCTGCCGCCGGTGTCGTGGTGGTCGTGTCTTCGTCCATATTCAAAGGCTAGACCGACCACTGACAATACTCCGTGAATTCAGGCGCATTACCGACCGATGCGGATCACGAACCAATAGCGAGATGCGACCGGAAAGCTAGGCAGCCACAGGAGCTGCCTCACCCCGTAGGCGCGGGCTGTTCAGGTCGATCGTCGGGTGTCAAGACTCCGCCAGACCCGAGCACCGCAATAAACGCCAAGCGGATTCTTGACACCCGACGATCGACTTACACAATGAAAAGAGGGGTGAGGCAGCGGACCCACAGCAACGGCCCACAGCAAGCAGCCCCACTTGGCACCAACCCCGGCGACCGAGTAGGAAGGAGGGCGGCGCGGACGCGCCACATCGACAGCAGCAGAGAGGTCAGTGCGAATGGCGACACGATTCGGCATCTTCGTTCCGCAGGGCTGGCGGATGGACCTCGCGGAGATCGCGGACCCGGTCGAGCAGTTCGACGCGATGGTCGGCGTCGCCAAGGCCGCCGACGCGGGGCCGTGGGACTCGATCTGGCTCTACGACCACTTCCACACCACCCCCCAGCCGACGCGGAACACCGTCTTCGAGTGCTGGACGTCGACCGCCGCGCTCGTGCGCGAGACGAGCCGGGTCAACGTCGGCCAGATGGTCGGCTGCAACGGGTACCGCAACCCCGCGCTCTACGCCAAGACGGCGTCGACCGTCGACGTCGCGGCGGGCGGGCGGCTCTATGCCGGCATCGGCGCCGGCTGGTACGAGCACGAGTGGAAGGCGTACGGGTACGAGTGGCCCGAGCTGAAGGACCGCATGGGCGCGTTCCGCGAGGCCGTCGAGATCATCTACCGGATGTGGACCGAGGACGACGTCGTCTACGACGGGAAGTACTACTCGGTCGACAAGCCGTTCAACGAGCCGAAGGGCGCGCGCGACCCGCACCCGTCGCTGTGGATCGGCGGCGGCGGCGAGCGCGTCACGCTGAGGCTCGTGGCGAAGTACGGGGACGCCGCGAACATCGGCGCCGGGAACCCCGAGACCATCAGGGAGAAGGCCGCGATCCTCCGCAGGCACTGCGACGACGTCGGCCGTGACTACGACGAGATCATCAAGTCGACCAACTTCAACGTGTTCCCCGTGGCGGGCGGCGCCGACCCGGAGAAGGCGTCGACGAAGGCACGCGGCAGCGCCGACTACGACACCTTCACCGGCAGGTACCCGGGGCTCGTCGTCGACACGACCGACGAGATCGCCGGCCGGGTCGAGAAGGCACTCGAGGCCGGCGCCGACTACGTCAACTTCTACGTGCCCGGACTCGCCTACGACGACGAGCTCCTCGGCCGTACGGCAGAGGTCGTGGCTCGCTTCTCCTGACGACCCGACAGGTGGCCGAGGTCGGCCGACATCGCGTCGGCCGCGTCGCGGACGAGGCCGCGCATCCGGTCGCGCTCGGCCACGTCGGCGACCCGGTAGGCGGGCGCGGCGAGCGTCACCGACGCGGCCACCCGTCCCGTAGAGGTGCGGACGGGCATCGACACGGCCCAGACACCTCGGTCGAGCTCGTCGTCGCACACGTCGTACCCACGCTCCCTGACCACGGCGAGATGCCCGACGACGGCGTCGACGTCGGTGAGCGTGTCGTCGGTGTACGCGTGGAGTGGGCGCGACCCCAGCAGCCGCCGCACGTGGTCCTCGGTCGCGTACGCGAGCAGGGTCCTGGCCGCGGCGGCGGCGTGCAGCGGCAGGTCCTGGCCGATGCGCACGAACATCCGCAGCGCGTGCACGGACTCGACGAGCGACACGCACACCGCCCGGTCTCCCACCAGCTCGGTGAGGAACACCGTCTCGCCGCTCGCGTCGGCGGCACCGGTCAGGGCGGGATGCGGCGTGACCAGCAGCGCGTTCATGCGGGAGCTCTCCTCCGCCAGCTGGCGCGCACCCGGCCCGAGGAAGTAGCGCCTGTTGGACGGTGACCTGGTCACGAACTCCTCGCGCTCGAGCACCGCGAGGAGGCGGTGCATGCTGCCCACCGGGACGTCGAGCGAGCCCGCGAGCTGCGCGAGCGTCAGGCCGTTCGGCGTCGGCGCGAGCGACCGCAGGACCGCGAGCGCGCGTACGACCGGCTGCATAGAGCTCCCTCCGTTGGTGAGCTACGGCCCCTTCGGCACTCTAGGTGGGTGGCGGGCTCGCCCTGGCGAAGGTCTCCCAGATCCGCTCGACCACGGCATTGGCGCTGCGCCGCACCGCGGCCGCGTCGATCCGCGTGTGTCGACCCTGCTCGACGAGGACGGCTCCGTCGACGACGACGAGGTCGACCCCGGTGCCCGCGCTGTGCCAGACGGCGGTGCTCAGCGGGTCGAGCACGGGTTCGAGCCCCGGGTCGTTCAGCGTGAGCCCCACGAGGTCGGCACGGGCACCGCGCTCGATGCGACCGAGGTCGGACCGGCCGAGCACCGCCGCCGATCCCTCCGTGCCGGTCCGCAGCAGGTCGGCCGAGGTGACCCCGGACGGACCGCCCGCCGCCAGCTTCGCGACCGTGCCGGCGACACGCAGCTCCTCCAGGTACGTCAGGCTGTGGCCGTCGGTGCCGATGCCCGTCGTGACGCCCGCGTCGACGAACGTCCGGTACGAGACATGGCGTCCCGAGTGCACGAACGTCGCGGGACAGCACGCGACGGGGGTGCCCGTAGAGGCGAGCACGGCCAGGTCGTCGGGCGTCGCGAACGCGCAGTGCGCGGCGACGACGTCCGGGCCGCAGATGCCGTGCCGGGCGAGGAACTCCACCGGCGTGCAGTCGTGGTGACGTCGCAGGTACGCCAGCTCGGGCCTGCTCTGCGCGACGTGGATCGTCATGTTCGTGCCGAGGTCACGGGCGGTCGCGAGCACCTTCGCCAGGTACGCGGGTGAGCAGGTGTCGGTGCAGTGCGGCCCCAGCATGACCCTGATCCGCCCGCCCGGCCCTTCGTCGTACTCGCGGAAGAGCTGCACGGCGTGCTCGAGCTGGGCAGGACCGTCCGACTCTCTCGTCACCGGCGTGCCGTGCGCGTCGACACCGGCGACGGTACGGGTCGCCAGGTAGGGAGCGCCGTACGCGCGGATGCCGACGTCACGCGCCGCGTCGAGGAACGCGCGGTGGCGGGGCCGGAACACGTCGACGGTGGTCGTCGTGCCGCCGGCGAGGATGCGCAGCAGGCTCGCGGTGTAGACGGCGCGCGCCTCGTCGTCGGTCATCGTGGTCGCCGCGAGGTCTCCCACGGGCATCAGCACGTCGTAGACCAGCGTGGACTGGGTGCCGGCCCGCGACCGGTCCTCGGTCATGCCGCGGAACAGCGGGCCGTTGAGCGAGTGGCTGTGCACATCCACGAAACCGGGCAGCAGCAGGCTGTTCCCGGGCAGCCGGATCCGCCTGGCGTCCGCCACCTCCGCCGTGGTCACGTCCTCGATGCGGCCGTCGCGGACGACGACGGTGCCGTGCGGGACCAGCTCGGGCGTGCCCGAACGGTGACCGGTCAGCACCCATCGCGCCGTGACGGCGACGCGGTCCGCCCGCGACGTCACCACCGGCTCAGGACTCATCTCTCTCGGCTCAGGACCCATCCCCGGGACTCACGACTGGGGGAGGCTCGACGACGTGGAAGTCCCTGCCGACCGGCGCGTAGATCTCGATCATCGTGACGGGACCGTCGGCGGTGCTGCCGGCGGCGTGCGGAACACCAGGCGGGATGAACGCGACGTCGTGCGGGTTCAGTCGCATCCTCTCCCCGCCGACGATCGCCTCGGCCGTGCCCTCCAGCACGATGTACACGTTCTCCGCGTGCGCGTGGTAGTGGTACGGCGCGGGCGGGGTGTTCGGCTTGATGACGTTGACGTGCACGTCGACGTTGCGGGCACCGTCGGCCGCGCCCACGAGGTCGCGCGCGATCCCCTTGTCGTCGTTCATCGGGCGTTCCGTGCCGCCCGTCAGCGAGGTGAGCTTGACCTTCGGCTCCGGTAGGGATTCCGTCACGAGATGCCTCCTGCCTCAGAACAGCGGGTCGCCTGCGCGCTCGGTCAGGGCGGGCTCGAGACTGATCCCGCGACCGTGCTTCCGCGCCTGCTCGTAGACCCAGTACGCCTGCCTGACGTCCTGCGTCTGCAGGCCCTGGCTGCGGACGAGGAACTGGTCCTCCGGATTCGTACGCTGTCCCGCCCTGCCGGTGACGACCTCGGCGAGGTCGGCCTCGACCACGAGCGAGTCGTACGTGCCGTCCTCGCGCCACGCGCGCATCTCCGTACAGATGGCGATCTGCTCACGCTCGTCGACGAGGAACCGCATCCGCCGGTAGCAGTCGAGGTCGCACTCCTGGCCGCCGCCCATGGCGTAGACGACGACGCCGGGTCGCAACCACGCGTACTCGACGATCGGGCTCATCGCCTCGGTCGCGGTGATGACGACGCTCGCGTCGCGCACGCACGACTCGGCGTCGTCGGAAGCGGTCACGGTGATGCCGAGCTCCGTGCTCAGCCGGTCGGCGAACGCCTTGCGTCGCTGCGGATCGCGGGAGTACACGCGCATGTGGTCGAGTGGCATGACCTCGTTGACGGTCAGCGCGGTGGCGTACGCCATGTGCCCGGTGCCGAGGATCGAGCAGTCGGTGCTGTCCGGCGTACGCAGGCACTCGATGGCGACCGCCGCGCAGGCGCCGGTGCGCAGCCCGTACCCCCAGCGCTCGTCGACGATACCGAAGAACTCCCCCGTCGCCGGGTCGCTCAGCATGACGTTCTTGGTCGGCCGGTGCGCCGCGAGCGCGTAGCCCTCCTCTGAGCGGTGCAGCGAGAGCACACGGAAGCCCGCGACCCCGGTGTCGTGCAGCACGCAGCCCTTGACCTTGTAGCGCGTCAGCGAGTCGCGGACGGCGAGGTTGGCCTGGCGCGGCTCGGACCAGTCGATCGCGTCGTTCGCGTACTCGACGAGCGTCTCGCGCGCCAGTCGCACGGCGTCGGCCGGCGTCAGCAGGGCCTTCACGTCCGCGTTGGACACGTACAGGAACTCTTTCGCGGCCATCGACGACCTTTCGTTCGAGGAGGGTGACGGGGTCAGCGGGAGCGCCAGACGGCGAAGCGGTTCTCCAGCGCGCCGAGCGCGGTGATGATGAGCCAGCCGAACGCCGCGTAGACGGACGCGGCCGCGAGCACGTATGCGGTGTTGAAGCGCTCGGCCTCGGTCTGGATGATCCCGCCGATGCCGGTGAGCGACAGGAACACCTCGGCGATCACCGCGCCGACGAGCGCGCGCTCGGCGCCGATCCGCAGGCCGGAGACGACGAACGGCACGGCACCGGGGAGCACGACGTGGCGGACGAGGTGCCGTTCCGTCGCGAGGAAGCTGCGCGCCGTCTCGATCAGGTCCGCGCGGGTGTAGCGCACGCCGACGGCCGTGTTGAGGATGATCGGGATGACGGTGCCGAGCCAGATGATGAACATGCGCCCGGAGTAGCCGACGCCGAACCACACGATCACCAGCGGGATGATGACGACGCGCGGGGTGGCGTAGATCGCGTCGATGTACGGCTCGAGCAGCTTGCCCCACGTCACCGACCGCCCGATCAGCACGCCGAGCGCGATGCCGGTGACGACGGAGATCGCGAAGCCGGGTATCAGGTAGGACATCGTCTGGACGAACGCCGCGGGCAGCCGGCCCGAGGCGACGAGCTCACCGAACGCCGAGACGACACGGGACGGCGGGGCGAACAGCAGCGGGTCGACGGCCCTGCCGACGATCTCCCACACCACCAGGACGACCGCGACCGTCGCGAGCGGCGGCCAGTACCTGGTGAGAGCGTTCGTCCGGCGCCGGCGCGTGGCACGCGCCTCGACGACGGTGGTCACGCGGTCTCTCCGCACCCCTTGTCAGCCGCCTTCTTCAGGTAGCTGAGGTCGACGAGTCCCTTGGTGTCGACCTTCTTGTCCAGCGTCTCGGACTCGATCATCAGCTCGACCAGACCGTCGAGCCCGCCCTCGTTCATGATCTTCTCGGGGTCGGTCGGCCAGTTGCCGAGCTTGGTCAGCTCGTCGTACGTGGAGGCGAGCACCTTCTTGTCCGACCCCTTGATGCTCTTGGCGGCGAAGTCGACGAAGGCGTCCTTGTCCTTGGCGATGATCGCGTTGGCCTGCAGGTTGGCGCAGGCGACGGCCTCGGCGACCTTCGGGTTCTCCTTCCAGTACGACGACTTGCCGTAGTAGTAGAGATCGGGAATGGCGGGGACCAGGTCTCCCATGCGCGCCAGCAGCTTCACGTCCTTCGACCTGTCGGCGATGGCCGCCCAGTCGGCGAAGAAGATGACCGTGGCGTCGACCTGGCCGGTGAGCAGTGCCGCCGACCGCTCCGGGCTGCCGCCGATCGTCACGAACTTGACGTCCTTCTCGGCGAGGCCGGCCTTGCGCAGCGCGACGTGCGCCAGCGCGGTGTTAAGCCGCCGGGTCCCGAGGTCGCGAGACGCTTGCCCTTGAGGTCGCCGACGTCCTTGATCTCCTTCTTCGACACGATGACGTAGGAGTTGGCGCTGTCCGGCGCGCCGATCGCGGTCACGTCGGCGCCGTTGGACCGGCCGAGAACTGCCTCGTCGGCGCCCTGACCGGCAGCGAAGTCCGCCCGTCCCGCGACGATGGCCGAGAGCCCGGTCGCCGTCGTCAGGGTGATCTCGTCGACCTCGGCGCCCCACTTCTTCAGTTGGCTCGCCATGTACTGGTTGCCGAGCGACTGGGCACTCGCGTCGCCGAAGGTGACGCGCACCTTCTCGCCCTTGAGGTCGTACGTCGGCAGGTCCTTGCCCTCGGACCCGCTGCCGAGGGTGGCGGACTCGCCGCCACCGCCGCACCCTGCCAGCGCCCCCGACATCAGGACGCACGCCAGGACGCCGACGAGTCTCGTGCGGGGTCGTGTCGACCAGCTGTTCGAGCGTTCCATGTCACACCAGCCTGTCGTTGGAGTGTTCTTCGGAGTCGGGTTAGGTGGCCTGCGGGCGCCAGTACTGGAAGCGGTGCTCGACCCGCCCGGCGAGCTTGGTCAGGATGATGCCGAGCAGCGGGAGCGGCAGGATGCACGCGAGCACGTAGTCGGTGCGGAAGACCGAGCCGTACGTGGAGATCAGGGCGCCGATCCCGCCGAGCCTGAGGTAGACCTCGGCGACAGCCATGCCGACGATCGCGCGTCCGATCGACAGCCGCACGCCCGCCATGATCAGCGGGACGGCGCTGGGCAGCACCACGTTGCGCAGCAGGGACAGCTCGCCGCGCAGGTTGAAGGAGTGGGCGACCTCGATGAGGTCCTCCGGCGTGTCCCGCACGCCGGCGTAGACGTTGACGAGCATCGGGAAGAACGCGATGAGCCAGACCACGATCACGCGGCCCGTCAGTCCGAACCCGAACCACACGAGCAGCAGCGGCACCAGGGCGATGATCGGCATCGCGTACAGGGCGCCGAGGAACGGCAGCACCGAACGCTCGACCATTCTGGAACGGCCGACGAGCACTCCGACCACCAGCCCGGAGACGAACGCGGCAGCGAGGCCGAGCACCAGCAGGACGAGGCTCTGGCCGAGCGCCGCCACGAGTGAGCCGTCGAACAGGATCGACCCGAACGCGAGGACGACGTCGTGCAGCGGCGGCCACAGGATCGGGTTGGCGAACAGTCCCGCCACCTCCCACACCGTCATGACGACGGCGGCGAAGAGCGCGTGTTTGGCGGGCATGGGGAGGGCGCGGAGGAACCGAGGACCTTTCACGCCTCCTCCCTCCCCTCGGTCAGCTCGTCGCGGATCTGTGAGCGGAGCAGGTCCCACACCGTGCGGCGGATGGCGGCGTACCGCGGGTGCGCGTGGACGTCGTACTCCCAGCGCGGGCGCGGCAGGTCGACGTCGACGATCTCGAACACGCGGCCGGGAGCACCGGTGAGGACGAGCACGCGGTCGGCCATCAGGACCGCCTCGTCGATGTCGTGCGTCACGAGGACGACGGTCTTGGTCGCCTGGGCGACCAGCCGCGACAGGTCGCCCTGCATGATCTCGCGGGTCTGCGCGTCGATCGCGCCGAACGGCTCGTCCATCAGCAGGATCTCGGCGTCGGTCGCCAGGGCCCTGGCCAGGCCGACGCGCTGCTGCATGCCGCCGGACAGCTGATGCGGGTGGCTCTTCTCGAAGCTCGCCGCCAGGCCCACGCGCCGCAGCTGCGCCCGAGCGGCTGCCGTCGCCTCGGCGTCGGGCACCTTGCGGATCGCGAGGGGGAACTTGACGTTGTCGAGGATGGTCTTCCACGGGTAGAGCCCGAAGTGCTGGAACACCATCGCGCGCTCGGGTCCCGGCTCGACGACGGGACGTCCGTCGATCCTGATCGCGCCGGAGTCGGCCGGGGTGAGGCTGGCGATGATCCGCAGCAGGGTCGTCTTGCCGCAGCCGCTCGGCCCGATGATCGAGAGGAACTCCCCCTGCTCGACCTCGAACGAGACGTCCTGCAGCGCGACGAGCTCGTCCTGGGACTTCCCGTGCTTGAACGTCCTGACGATCCGGTCCGCGGCGATCTTCGGCGCGTGGGCGACGGAGTCCGGTGCCCCCTCGGACTCGGTCGTCGACTGGACGCGGTTTCTCATGACCGGCTCCCGGAGCGAGAGGGGCTCGTGATCGAGGAGCGGTCACGGGCACACGACGAATGTTTCTTCCGTGTTACGGAGGACACCTTTCCGTTGAGCGATAGATTGCTGTATGACAGTCATATCGTCAAGAGCCGATCTCCGGCGAGCGACGCACCTCGTCGGAACGTCAACGGGCCCTGCCACCACGCCCTGGGTGGCGCGCGAATGATCACGTTCAGTTGGTCAAGCCGTACCCGGCGCTGAGCGCGGGGTTCAGCGGCACCCCGTGAGGGGCACCCTCACCGTGCTCTGGCGCGGTGAGGGTGCCCCTCACGGGTTCAGCGGCGGTGACCCCGGTCGAGCCGCACTGAACATGGCGCGTGGGCCATGTTCGGCACACCTTCACCGCGGGAGGTCGGTGGTCGCCGGCGTCTAGATTGGGAGTCACATCGCAGTGAGGAGGACCCCATGGACAAGACGACGTTCGTGCTCATCCCCGGCTCCGACGGCCGGGCCTGGTACTGGCACCGGGTCGTCCCCGAGCTGCGGCGCCGCGGCCACGAGACGGTCACGGTCGAGTTCCCGCTCGCGGGCACGGCGGGACTCACCGAGTACGCCGACGCGGTCGTCGAGGCGGTCGGCACCCGCACCCGCACCCGGCTCGTCGTGGTCGCCCAGTCGCTGGGCGCCATCACCGGGCCGCTCGTCTGCGACCGGCTGCCGGTCGACCTGCTCGTCCTGCTGAACCCGATGGTCCCCGCGCCGGGCGAGACGGCCGGCGACTGGTGGGAGAACACGGGTCAGGGCGAGGCGATGACCGCGCGGGCCGTCAGGGACGGCAGGCCGACCGAGTTCGACCTGCGGACGGACTTCTTCCACGACGTGCCGCCGGAGGTCACCGAGGAGGCGTTCGCCGCGGGCACCGAGGTGGCGGAGCTCGATGCGGTCTTCGCCCAGCCCTGGCCGCGGGAGTCGTGGCCCGACGTGCCGACCAGGTTCCTGCAGGGACGCGACGACCGGTTCTTCCCACCCGAGTTCCAGCGCCGCATCGCGCGTGAGCGGCTCGGCATGGACGCGATAGACGAGATGCCGGGCGGGCACCTGCTCGCGCTGAGCGAGCCGGCGGAGCTCGCCGCTCGGTTGACCGCGTACGCGTCAGAGGTTCACGACTCCGACCGTCCGCGCTCGGCGAGCTTCCGTCCCGTCTCCAGGTAGCGCCCCAGCACGGCGAGCCTCGCCTCCTCCCGGTTCTCGTCGGTCCAGCCGCCGAGCTCGTACCCGTGCACCGGGTCGCGCAGCGTCAGCTCAGGCAGGCCGAGCTCGCGCCACAGTTCCTGCGCCCGCTGCATGTGCTCGTCGCTCGGCAACGAGGTCGGCGGGTACGGCACGTGCCGCGTCGCGTCGATCAGGAGCGCGGACGCGTCCGCGCCGACCTCGACCCCGGGCACCGGAGGCAGCGACGGGTCGAGCCTGGGCAGCTTGTTGTCGAGCACGCGGACATCGCGGTGCGGCTGCATGCGGAAGCTGAGCGCCCAGAGCACGGACTCCAGGTCGGACGTGTCGATGTCGTCGTCGACGGCGATGACGATCTTGCCCAGCGACGGCTCGTACCCGGACGCCGCGTACATGGCCTGCCACGCCTGGCCGGGCGTCGGGTCGTGCAGCCGGATGACGAACACCATGTTGACCGACGCGGCCTCGTACAGCGTGACGTCGCGGACCGACCCGATGTTGCAGCTCTCCCGCAGGAACCGCCGGTAGACGGCCTCGAAGCCCACCTTGCGCATCAGCGTCGACTCGCTCGGCGGGAACTCGCTGATGAACGCCTGCACCACGGGAGCGCGCCGGTGGGTGATCGCGGTCACCTCGAGCACGGGCGACTCGGTGCGCGGGCCCATGTAGCCGCTCGCCTCGCCGAACGGTCCCTCCGGCTCGAGGTACGTCGGGTCGATGGTGCCCTCGATGACGATCTCGGCGGTCGCGGGCACGACGAGGTCGACCGTCTCGCAGCGCACCACGTCGAGCGGCTCGCCCATGAGCCCGCCCGTGATCGCGTACTCACTGACGCCGTACGGCACCTTCTGCGCGCTCGCGAGACCGAGTGCGGGGAGCGCGCCGAGGACGACCGCCGCCTCCAGCCTCTCCCCGCGTGCCCTCGCCTTGCGCAGGTGGACGGCGATGTGCTGCGACGGCGTGTCCATCTGGAGGCCGACGCCGGTGGGTCCCTTGATCATGCCCCGGTACACGCCGAGGTTGTAGACGCCGTCGTCCGGGTCCTTGGTCACCCAGTACGGCGAGGTGAGGAACGGCGCGTTGTCGAAGCCCGGCGTGGAGACGGGGTGCGGGAACGCGTCGACGCCGCCGCTCGCCTCGAGCTCGGCGGCCGAGGTGAGGACGACCTCCTTGCACGGCCCGGTGTCGACGACGACCGGCTCCACGGGAGAGGACAGCGCCTGCTGCCACACCCCGCCGACGCCGGCGAGATCGGTGCCGAGCGCGGCAGCGTAGATCTCCCGCGACGCGGCGAACGCGCCGACGACCGTGGAGCCGTCGAACGTCCGGCCGCGACCGTCGACGACATTGTCGAAGCGGAACGCGCGTCGCCGCTCCTCGGGCAGGCCGCGGAACTGCAGCCGTACCAACGGGATCAGCTCGGTGTCCTTGTCGACGGCGCGGTCGACCCGCACCAGCAGCCCGCGGCCCTCGAGCACGTCGAGGTACTCGCGGAAGTCCCGGTACGGGTATGCCACGGGCGTCGCCCTTTCGTCAGGCCCCGGTCGCGGGGGTCGGTTGGTGGGTCCGGTGCAGCCGGAAGACGAGGACGGCGACCAGCGACAGGACCGTACCCGTCACCAGCGGCTGCCCGATCAGCAGCCGCACCAGCGACGGCAGGTGCGCCTGGACGTCCGGCGGGGTGAAGAGCGCACCGATGGAGACGATGAACGGCACGCCCGCCGCGAGCAGGTGCCCCTGGTCCCACCGCACCCGCGCGAGCACCTCGATGCCACTGGCGAACAGCAGGCCGAACAGGACGGCCGTCGCGCCGGACAGCACCGGCGGCGGGATCGCGACGAGTGCGGCGTCGAAGAAGCCGAAGCCGCCGAGCACCAGCAGGATGATCCCCGTCGTGAGCGTCACGTAGCGCGAGCCGACGCGGGTGACGCGCAGCAGCGCGACGTTGTCGGGGTACGCGAGCGTCGCCATACCGCCGAAGAGCGCCCCGATCGTGCTGCCCAGGACCTCACCAAAGACGCCCTGCGCCACGCGCTGCGGTGGCAGTGGCTCGCCGCTCCACTCGGCGACGATCTCGTACGTGGCCACCGTCTCGGCGATGGCGGGGAACAGCACGATGAAGAAGATGACGACGGCGACCGCGTCGACGCCGAAGCCGAACGGGAAGAAGCGGGGTGTGCTGAACAGCTGCGCGTCGAGCACGTGACTCCACGACGTCGACGCGAGGAGCGTGTAGAGCAGCGCCCCGAGCGCGACGCCCCACAGGACCGCGCCGCGCCGCAGGATCGTGGACGGCGCGCGCATGCAGACGACCACGACCAGTGCCGCGACGACCGCGACGAGGACGTTGGTACCGGGGAAGCCCGGCGTGCCGGGCCGGCCGATCCAGCCGGGCAGCACGATCGTCGCCAGCTGGGCGGACATGACGATCAGGATCACGCCGGCGACGACCGGCAGCCGCAGGTAGCGGGACATCCGCCCGACCACGCTGAACCGCCGGAACGGCAGGGCGAGCACGCACCAGATCGCGCAGGCGACGAACAGCGAGCCGAAGGCGGTGCCGAGCCCGCCGCGCTGCTGACCCGTCACGAGGACCGCCGCGAAGACGCCCGCGAACGGACCCTGCACGATCGGCAGCCGCAGGAGCAGCACCGCCTGGAGGATCACCACCAGGCCCGAGGTCATGAACGTGATGCCGTACAGGTACGCGGTGTCGGACGGCGACAGCTCGAACGTGCTGCCGAGCAGGCCGGGGAACAGGAACAAGCCGGCGAGGCACAGGATGTTCTGGAACCCGATGCCGACGGCGGTGCCGAGGCCGACACGTTCGTGCACCCCGACGTCGAGTCCGGACATGAGGCCTCCTCCGGCCTGCGCGTCTGCCGGGGCACGCTCGGCGAGGTGGCGCACAGAACGGCGCTACGCTACTTAAGTCATTGACTTAGATCAAGCGTCCGATCCGGTCACGCCATGACCGGCCCTGTCGCTACACGGTGATTCGCGGTGGTCCCTGCTCGATGCGGCGCAGGACCGGGTCGAGTTCGCCGACGTGGTCGTCGAAGGGTCTCTGCTCGTCCCACCAGGTGGCACCGGCGTCGGCCACTCGTGCCACGTGCTCGACAGCCGCGGTTGTCGGGGTCGTGGTTCCTCCGATCACGACGTCGAAGGGCTGGTCGTGCACGTTTGCCTCGGCGCGGTGGTCCGCGATGTAGTTCACCAGCCGAGTCACGTCGGCTGGTGACGGCACCTGGCCGGTTTCGGTGCCGGGCAAAAGGGGGATAACCCCGTCCCAGCGGGCAGCGCGACGCATCGGGGGCTTGTTCGGCCAGCGGCCGGCGACCCAGATCGGAATACGCGGTCGCTGCAGGGGCGTCGGCAGGCACAAGACATCGTCGAGCAAGACATGCTCACCCCGGTAGTCGACTGGTTCACCGGACCACAACAGAGCCAGCGCATCGAGGCCCTCATCGAGTGCCGCGGCGATCTGCTTGGGATCGGTTGGTTCGCCGAATCGACCGAACTCGTCCTCGATCGGCGCCCCTAGATGAATGATTCCGTGAAGCTGCTGGTCAGTGGTCGTAGGCGGTGAGTGATCGTTTGCTGGTGACGCCGGTGGTCCAGTTGTGCCAGATCCCGGCGGCCATGGCCAGCAGGCGTTGGGCGACTCGGGTGAATA
>WHST01000053.1 GCA_009379955.1 Streptosporangiales bacterium
ATCACCTGTATGACGATCCCGAAGGGTCGACCTTCATCTCCAGCACAGCACGACAATCACGAGCATTCCAGCTTCTACATCAGAACCTCACAATCATCTTCAGGACACACGGTGTCGCTTGCACAGGCAGTGCAGGTTCGCGGTGGCGGTGGGACCACCCTTGCCCCACGGGACCGTGTGGTCCAGCTCGGAACGCCGGGCTCTGCGGGTGCAGCCAGGGAACCGGCAGGTCACGTCTCTGGCCCGGATGTGCCTGGCGAGCCGCGCGCTGGGTGTGTACTGCGGTTCCGCGGGCAGCGGTGCCTCGACCGGCGCCGCGAGGAGCCTGTCGAGGTCTCCGGCGCGGTAGGTCTTGTCCCCGACGGCGGCGAGGACACCGGTTTCCCGGTCGAATGCGAGGCTCCGCCACGAGACCCGCTCACCGGAGGCGAGCGCACGGGCGGTGGACGCGGACACCGATCCGTAGCCGCGCAGCTCCCCGGGTGCGGTGCCGCCTTGGAGGGTGTCGACCGGGACGGTCACCTCCACGAGTGTGGTGATGTTCCGGCGGACGTGGTCGTCGAGGATGAGGTCGGTGAACGCGTCGAACCGGCGCTGCTCCAGGGTCCGCGTATCGCCGGGGATCAGCTTCCGCGCAAGGTCGTCGACCAGGCCGAACACGGTGGTGGTCTGGTCCGCGGGTCCGCGTAGCACGAGGACACCGGTTTCGCCGGGGTCGGGGCGGTGCCACAGGGTCCGGTCCTCGAAGGCGCGGTCCTTGTGCTCCTCGACCCCGGCGGGGTCGAACTTGGCGACCGCGTGGTTGACGCGGGCGCGGAACTGTCCGACCGGCAGGTCCGGGCGCCGCAACGCGTACTCCTCCACCAACGCGGTCGTCTCCGGGTCCAGGTGTTCGACCGCGTCGGCGAGGATCCGCACGTGCATCGCGGTGAGTTCCCCGGCGGCGAACAGCTTCTGAGTCGCGGGGAGCCGGTCACAGGTGATCCGGGAGACCGCAAGCCGGTCCGCCGCGGTACCGGTCGCGATCCGCAACACCGCCGCGACCTCCTCGCGGGTGAAGTCATCCTTGGTCACGTCACGAAGCTGATCCAGCCGCGCGAGCGCGGCGAACTGACGGGCCTGCGCCGCAGCGAGACACCGCTCATAGCCAGCAAGCACCGCAAGAGCGATCTCGGCCGGCGCGGTAGCGAGGTCGACAGTGTCGAGGGCGGCGTGGGTGGTGCCGGAGGCGGGGAGTGCCTCGATCCGGTCCAGCTCCTCGACGTCGAACATGTGTTCGACTCTACCACAACCGGAGGGCATCCGATAGGCCGGATTCCCTTATACAGCAAGGGATTCCGCCAACAAACCGCCACCGCGAGACCCCCGGGAAGCGAGGCAGCCACAGAGCTGCCTCACCCCGTAGATGCCGCGCCCTTGGGTCGGGCGGTGGGTGTCAAGACTCCGCCAGACCACCGCACCACGAAGCAATGGCCGTGCGGATTCTTGACACCCACCGCCCGACCCCAACACTCAAAGAAGGGGTGAGGCAGCGTCCCACAGAGGGGTTGAGGCAGCGGCCCACAAGAGGGCAGCGCCCACAGGCAACCAAAGACAGGCACCAACCACCCCCAACCTAGGTAAGGGACCAAAGCCCCTACGCCGCCGTATCCCATGAAGCGCGACCAGCGACCACCCACCGCACCCAGTCACCGAAGAAGCACAGGTCGAGGACGTCACGTGACCCGCCGACTGCGCCCCGACACCGCAAGAGAGCGCTCCGCCATCGACCTCACACCAACGGCTTGGCACCGGATCCGCCGACGCACGTTGCGTCGCACTCCATGAAGTGGCACGCGCCGGAAGGTCCCGGACGTAACGTCAAGGCGCCGTTTTGGCACATGGGGATCGGCCACCGTGGCCCGTCGTCGGCCGCGGCTCGGGAGGGAAACATGAAATCCATGTACCGCGTACTCGCCTACACCATCGCAGTCCTGGTCGCCCTGCAGGCGGCCTGGGTGGCGCTGTCCGCGTTCGGCGTGATCAACGCGGTGGACTCGGGCACGGTCATCGACGAGAGCTACGAGCCGAACGCCGGCGCGATGCTGCACGGCATCGGCGGCATGTACGTCATCCCGGTCGTCACGCTCGCGCTGCTGGTCGTGTCGTTCTTCGCGCACATCGCCGGTGGGGTGAAGTGGGCGCTGTTCATCGTGCTCGCCGTGGCGCTGCAGATCGCGTTCGGCTTCGTCGCGTTCGGGCTGCCCGCGATCGGTCTGCTGCACGGCGTCAACGCGTTCGTCATCCTCGGTCTCGCGGTGACCGCGGCGATGCGTGTCTCCAGGACCACCGCCTCCGCGACCTCCGAGCCGATGGACCGCACGGCGGCGTGAGAGGTGCTGTCGAGGAGAGCGCGGCTGGTCCTGGCCGGCGGCGCGACGGTCGCGCTCCTGGCGCCTCCGGCCTGGATGTGCGCGCGGAGTTTCGCCCCACCCACGTACTCGGTGATGGGGATGGGACGGGTCGACTTCGGGGGCGGTCCCGCGCTCGGCGGACACCTCGGACACACCGACGACCGGTGGGTGGGGCCGGCCCGCCGACCCGGTGACGTCAGCGTCGCCGACCTCACCGGGCCGCGCGACGTCCGTCCCGACGTGTCGACGACACTGGTCGCGCGCAAGGGTCCGGTCACCCTCGCCACCGGGGAGAAGGTCGACGGCTACTCCCTGAACGGCTCCTCGCCAGGGCCACCGATCCGCGCCCGACAGGGCGACGTCGTGCAGGTACGCCTCGTCAACGCGAACATCGCCGAGGGCACGACCCTGCACTGGCACGGCGTCGACGTCCCGAACGCCGAGGACGGCGTCGCCGGCGTCACCCAGAACGCCGTGCCCGCCGGCCGGTCACACGTGTACCGGTTCGTCGCCGAGGACGCCGGCACGTACTGGTACCACTCGCACCAGATCTCCAGCGAACAGGTACGCGACGGCCTATGGGGCACCCTCGTCGTCGAACCACGCGGCAGGAGCACCTACGCGACGGACGTCGTCGCGCCCGTGCACTCCTACGGCGGGCTCCGCACGGTAGCCGGACGCACCGGCGAGTACCGCGTGCCGGCCCGCCCGGGCACGACCGCGCGGGTCCGAGTGATCGACACCGACAACGGGCCACTGCGACTCTGGGCCGGCGGCGGCTACCGCGTACTCGCCGTCGACGGCCGCGACGTGCACCGCCCGACACCCGTCCACGGCAAGAGCGTCGTCGTCGGCGCCGGCGGCCGCGTCGACCTGGAGGTCGCGGTGCCGGCGAGCGGCGACGCCGTCCGTGTCGAGCTCGGCGGCGGCTCGGCCGTAGTTGTCGGCCCGGCCGGATCGTCCGTACGCAGGACACCGGAACCGTCGCAGCGACTCGACCTGCTCTCATACGGCTCGCCGGCCAAGGACGACCTCCGCACCGCGAAGCCGGACCGCGTCTTCGACTACCGCGTCGGCCGGCGTCCCGGCTTCATCAACGGCAAACCCGGGATGTACTGGTCGATCAACGGCCGACTGTTCCCCGACGTCCCGATGTACGTCGTCGCCGAAGGCGACATCGTACGGATGAAGATCCACAACGGCAGCGGCGAGGCCCACCCCATGCACCTTCACGGCCACCACGCCCTCGTCCTGTCACGCAACGGCGTCCCTGCGTCCGGGAGCGAGTGGTGGGTCGACTCGCTGAACGTCCAGAACGGCGAGTCGTACGAGGTCGCCTTCCGCGCCGACAATCCCGGGCTCTGGATGGACCACTGCCACAACCTGCCGCACGTCAACGAGGGCCTGATGGCGCACCTGATGTATGCCGGCGTCTACGGCCCCTACCGCATCGGCGACGCGGCCGGCTCCCACAACAAGCCCGAGTAGGGACGTCAGCCGCAGACGGCCCCCTCGGCCGCGGTGCCGACGAGCTTGGCGTACTTGGCGAGGACGCCGGTGCCGGTCGGGACGGGCGGCGGGGTCCAGTCGGCGCGGCGCTTCTCGAGCTCGTCCTCGTCGATGAGCAGGTCGAGGGTGCGCGCAGCCAGGTCGAGCCGGATCGGGTCGCCGTCCCTGACGAACGCGATCGGGCCGCCGACGACCGACTCGGGCGCGACATGGCCGACGCACAGGCCGGTGGTGCCGCCGGAGAAGCGTCCGTCGGTGAGCAGCATGACGTCCTTGCCGAGTCCCGCGCCCTTGATCGCACCGGTGACGGCGAGCATCTCGCGCATGCCGGGCCCGCCCCTCGGGCCTTCCTGCCTGATCACCACGACGTCGCCCTTGCGCAGCGAGCCGTCGGCGACGGCGTCCATCGCGCCAGGCTCGCCGTCGAACACCCGCGCCGTGCCGTCGAAGACCTCGGCGTCGAAGCCCGCGCTCTTGACCACGGCTCCCTCGGGCGCGAGCGAGCCGCGCAGGATGGTGAGGCCGCCGGTGCGGTGGATCGGGTCGCCGAGCACGTGGATGATCTTGCCGTCCGGGTCGGGCGGGTCGACGGCCGCGAGGTTCTCCGCGATCGTCCTGCCGGTGACCGTGAGGCAGTCGCCGTGCAGCAGGCCGGCGTCGAGGAGCGCCTTCATCGCGACCGGCACGCCGCCGACCTCGTCGACGTCGGTCATGACGTAGCGGCCGAACGGCTTCACGTCGGCGAGGTGCGGGGTGCGGTCGCCGATGCGGTTGAAGTCGTCGAGGTCGAGGTCGACCTGCGCCTCGTGCGCGATCGCGAGCAGGTGCAGGACCGCGTTGGTCGAGCCGCCGAGCGCCATGACGACGGTGATCGCGTTCTCCAACGCCTCCTTCGTCATGATCTGCCGCGCGGTGATGCCCGCGTCGACGAGCGCGACGACGGCCTCGCCGCTCTGCCGCGCGAAGACGTCGCGGCGGGCGTCGGGCGCGGGCGGCGCGGCGCTGCCCGGCAGCGACATGCCCATCGCCTCGGCGGCGGCCGCCATCGTGTTGGCGGTGTACATGCCGGCGCACGCGCCCTCGCCCGGGCAGATCGCGCGCTCGATCTCGCCGAGCTCGGCCTCGGTGATCCGGCCGGCGAGGCACGCGCCGACGCCCTCGAACGCGTCGATGATGTTCATGTCGCGGCCGTGCAGGCGTCCCGGCATGATCGTGCCGGCGTACAGGTAGACCGACGCGAGGTCGAGGCGCGCCGCGGCCATCAGCATGCCGGGCTCGGACTTGTCGCATCCCGCGAGCAGCACGCTGCCGTCGAGGCGTTCGGCCTGGATGACGGTCTCGACGGAGTCGGCGATCACCTCGCGCGACACGAGCGAGTAGTGCATGCCCACGTGCCCCATCGAGATGCCGTCAGACACCGAGATGGTGCCGAACTCCAGCGGGTACCCGTCAGCGGCGTGCACGCCCTCCTTCGCCTTCTTGGCGAGCCGGTCGAGCGACAGGTTGCACGGGGTGATCTCGTTCCACGACGACGCGACGCCGATCTGCGGCTTGCGCCAGTCGTCGTCGCCCATGCCCACCGCACGCAGCATGCCGCGCGCACCGGCACGCGCGATGCCGTCGGTGACCTCGTGGCTCCGTGGCTTCTTGTGCTCCCGGCGCTCCCGCATGCGGTCTCCTCGTCCGTCCCCGGTCCGACTCCCCGGGTCGAGCCTAGTGTCCCCGTGTCCGCGATCACCGTCGGGAGTGCTCGCTTTCCGTAATCGTCGGGAAGCGCCGGAGTGATCACTGGGGTGTATCCGTCACTTACAGATAGTGAGACCTAAACGGGACCTTCGCGACATTGGCCTCGCCCCGTCACTCGATCGACCCACTCCGGCCACGCAGAGCGTCCGGCCGCACGCGGCCTGCCCCGCCCTGCCCGTCGTCACACTCCGACCGCGTTGCCTTGACACTCCGCGAGCGACGCTGGAAGGGTCACATTCCAGAAACAATTGAATAATTACGGCCGCTTTGCCGGCTCTACCCATTTTCGTTTCTGCGGTGCCACGCGGGTATCGCCTAAAGCGGTCGTATTCGTGCTGCCCAAAAATCGATTGCCCCCAGAGGGAGCCACGATGAGAAGGATCAAGCCCTCATCCCGTGTCGTCACGACCGGGATCGCCGCCGCTGGACTCCTCGCACTGGCCATCAGTGCGCCACAGGCCAGCGCCGACACCTCGCCCACGAAGGCGAGCCCAAAGAAGGCCGCGTCCCTGGCCAAGCAACTCGGCGACGCCAAGGCCGCAGGAACCTATATCGACGCGAAGACGAAGCAGACGGTCGTCAACGTCACCGACGCCGCGGCAGCGGACGAGGTGCGGGCCGCCGGCGCGACTCCTCGCATCGTCGAGCGCAGCGGCGCTCGGCTGGAGTCCGTGAAGTCCGCCCTGGACCGCAAGACGCTCGTCGCGGGTTCGGCGTGGGCGGTCGACCCGAAGACCAACCAGGTCGTGGTCTCGGTCGACAAGACGGTCACCGGCAAGAAGCTGGCCACGGTGAGGAAGGCGCTGTCGTCGTACGGCGAGTCGGTCGAGCTGCGCAGGGCCAAGGGCACCTACTCGACCAAGATCACCGGTGGCGATGCCATCTGGGGTGACGGCGGCCGTTGCTCCCTGGGCTTCAACGTGGTCTACGACAGCGACCCCAACAAGCACGCGTTCCTCACCGCGGGCCACTGCGGCGAGGCCATCACCACCTGGTCCGAGGACCAGGGCGGCAGCGACGTGCTCGGTGACACCGTCGACTACTCGTTCCCGGACAACGACTACGCGATCGTCGACTACAACGCCGACTACACCGACCACCCGTCGGCCGTCGGTTCGCAGACGATCACCGCCGCGGGCACTCCCACGGTCGGCGAGACCGTGAACCGCGCCGGCAGCACGACGGGGAACCACGACGGTGACGTCCTGGCACTCGACGCGACCGTCCAGTACCCCGAGGGCATCGTCAACGGGCTGATCCACACCGACGTGTGCGCCGAGCCCGGCGACAGCGGCGGCTCACTGTACGCGGGTGAGACAGCGTACGGCCTGACCTCCGGCGGCAGCGGCAACTGCACCTCCGGTGGGGAGACGTTCTTCCAGCCGGTCCAGGAGGCGCTCGACGTCTACCAGGTGTCGATCCCGTAAGGACGGATCGACAGGTGCGGTAACCACACGCACGAACGAGCGGCCCCGACCAGCCTCTGGTCGGGGCCGCTTCGCGTCCACCGCCGTACGGATGCTGTATCCTACATTATGTCTAGGATCCCTTTTCCCCGTGACGTGAGGACCCATGCACGTCCTGATCACCGAACCCGTCCACGACTCCGCGCTCGCGTGGCTGCGCGACCAGGGCGCGATCGTCACGCTCGCCTACGAGGACGCGGCGTGGCGCGAGTCCGCCGGTGACGTCCGAGGCCTCGTGGTGCGCGCCTGTCCGGTGGACGTGGCGCTGCTCGACGAGCTGCCGGCACTGGAGGTCGTGGCGAAGCACGGCAGCGGGGTCAACACGATCGATCTCGCCGCCACGGCCGCGCGCGGCATCAGGGTCACCAACGTGCCGGGCGCGAACACCGACGCGGTGGCCGAGCACGCGGTCGCCCTGCTGAGCGCGCTCTCCCGCGACCTCGTCGACTGCGACCGGCTCGTCCGGCAGGGACGGTTCGACGAGCGGTTCGGCCTGCGGCAGCTGAAGGAGCTGACGGGCAGCAGGCTCGGTCTCGTGGGCGCCGGTCGGGTTGGCCGCCGGGTCGCGGCCATCTGTCGCGGCGGGTACGACTGTCGGATCGGTGTCTACGACCCGTTTCTCGGCGACGACACCGACCTGGACGCCACGCGGTTCGGCACCGTCGCCGACCTGGTCGAGTGGGCCGACAACGTCGTCGTCGCGGCACCACTGACGCCGCAGACCCGAGGCCTCCTCGACGCCGGTGTGCTCGGCCGCCTCGGTGTCGAGGGCTCGCTCGTGTGCGCCAGCCGGGGTGGCATCGTCGACGAGACGGCGCTGGCCGAGCTGCTGCGCGACGGGCGCCTGCGCGGCGCCGCGCTCGACGTCTACGAGCCCGAGCCGCCGGGCGCGGACCATCCGCTGTTCGCGCTGGGCGGCACCGCCTTCACGCCGCATGTCGGCTACTCGAGCGACCGGAGCATGGTGCGGATGGGCGTGGAGTCGTGCCGGCAGCTCTGGGCGCTCCTGCACGGTGGCGACGCGCCGTTGGTCACGGCGGACTCGTGGGGCTGACCTCGGGGTCGCGTCCATCGTAAACATCATGCATTATGTACTAGGTGGAATCGTCGCCAGGCTTCGCCGCGTGAGGGGGCCTGTCCCTACGAAGGGGAGCCAACCGTGGACCGCTACGCACGAGGACAGGCCAACGTCGGGTACGAGGACCGCCTGGACGTCCGCGACCTGCGGGCGGGCCGCATCGCCAAGGCCCAGGCCGCCAGGCGCGAGGCGGGGCTCGACGCCCTGCTCGTCTGGAAGGACGAGAACGTCCGCTATCTCACCGACCTACGCCCACAGCTGCTCGCCGGCAAGTCGACGGTACTCAACGGCGCGCTGCTGATCGACGGCGCGGACCCGATCCTCTTCTGCTCCGGCGGCGAGAAGGACCGCGTCGATCGGACGATGTCGTGGATCACCGAGTCGCACATCATCCCGATCATGGAGGAGCGCTCGCTGATCAGCGGCGCCGTCGGCACCGCGCTGCGGGGCGCGCTCGCCGACCACGGCCTGCTCCGGTGCCGGCTCGGCGTCGACGAGTCGTCCACGATCTTCTTCGAGGAGGTCGCGCGGCAGCTGCCGAACGTGGAGGTCGCCGACGGCGACACCCCGATGCAGCAGAGCCGCAGGATCAAGCTCCCCGGGGAGCTCCTGCTGCTCGAGGAGGCCACCGCGATCGCGGATGCCGTCACGGCCACCGCGGTCCGCGGCGTGCGCGAGGGCGTACGCGAGAACGAGCTCGCGGCCGACGCGATGCACACGCTGTTCCACCTCGGCGGCGAGTACGCGCACGTGATGACGCCGTTCGTCGCGTCGGGCGAGCACATGTCGCCGCCCAACCGGATCTCCAGCGACAAGATCGTGCGCAACGGCGACCTGATCTTCGTCGACATCGGCGCCTCGTGGTCCGGCTACTTCGGCGACGTCGCGCGTACGGCGATCTGCGGGCGTCCGTCGACCGCCCAGCGCGAGATCTACACCGCGGTCTACGCCAGCCTGCGGGCGGGCATCGAGCACATGCGCCCCGGCAAGACCAACGTCGACGCCGCCAGGGCGATCAGGGCGGCCGCCGAGGAGTTCGGGCTGGGCGACCGCTTCCTGTCACTGTTCATCGGCCACGGCGTCGGCATCGGCTCGAACGAGCCGCCCTACATCGGCGAGACGCTGCCCGGCTCGCCGGAGTACGAGTTCGAGCCCGGCATGGTCTTCGCGCTCGAGCCGCTCATCTGGGTCGACGGCATCCGCGGCGGTGGCGGCGTGCGGCTCGAGGAGATGATCACGATCACCGACGCGGAGGCGCACGTCATGTCGAGGACGGCCTTCTGCGACGAGCTGCTGCTCGACAGCTGACCCTCAGGTGCAGGCGTCGACGATCCGAGTGAACTCCTCGCGGTCGAGCAGGTCGCGCTTGGCGAGGGAGGCGGCCTTGACCTCCTGCAGGATCTCGAGCCGCTGGTCCTCGGTCGCCTCGCGGCCGATGAGCTCGAGGTACTCGACCACGTTGTCGATGCCGCTGCCCTTGCCCAGGACGATGTGCGGCCCGGTCTGGCCGACGATGCGCGGGTCGTAGGGCACGCACTCGGTGAGCGCCTCGTCGCGGACGTTGCGCACCCAGGTCGCGATGATGCCCGACTCGACGTCGAACAGGCTCTCCCCCGTAACGGCCCTGTTGGACGGCTGGCGCACCTTCGACAGCTCGCCGACCAGCTTCGCCAGCCCGGTCAGCTTCTCCGTCTTGATGCCGCAGTCGTGGTCGTACAGCGTGCGCAGCGCCATCACGGTCTCCTCGAACGGGACGTTGCCCGCCCGCTCGCCGATGCCCGCCACGGTCGTCTGGATGACCGACGCACCAGCGGTCGCCGCGATGAGGCTGTTCGCGATGCCGAGCCCGTAGTCCATGTGGAAGTGCGTCTCGAGCGGGACGTCGAACCGTTCGCGGCTGGTGCGGACGAAGCGCTCGACGGCATGCGGCGCGAGCACGCCGAACGTGTCGACGAGCACGAGGGAGTCCATGTGCCCGTCGGTCGCCACCCGGTCGATGAGGTTGAGATAGTCCTCGAGCGACGCCCGGGTGGAGTCGATCGGGAAGAATGACACGAGCAGGCCGTTGTCGTGCGCCAGGTTGGTGGCCTCGACCGACAGCTCGATGGCACGCTCGACGCTCCACCGGTAGCCGAGCTCGATCAGGTGCCGGCTCGACGGCACCTCCATGACCACGCCCTCGACCCCGCAGTCGACGGCGCGCTTGACGTCGTCGACCATGCAGCGCGAGAACGCGTAGACCTGCGACGGCAGCCCGAGCTTCGCGATCCGGCTGACCGCCTCGGCGTCCGAGGGCGACACGGCCGGCAGGCCGGCCTCGATCCGCTGGATCCCCACCTCGGCGAGCGCCTCGGCGATCCGCACCTTGTCGTCAGCGGAGAACTCCACGCGCGCCTGCTGCTCCCCGTCGCGCAAGGTCACGTCGTGGAAGATCACCGACTCCGGCAGCGCGAGATCGGCGGTGACCTCCGCGTCGTGATTCCAGGGAGACGTGAACCAGTCCGCCGTCTTCCACGGTGTCGACGTCATCGCGAACCCCTTTCCTGTCGATCCAATCGACAGTACATCATGTATCATGCAGGAGCCGCTACCCCGTCCGACGAGGCCGTGTCCGAGGTGCTGCGGGTCCCCTACTTGACCGCGCCGGACGTGATGCCCGAGACGACGTACCGCTCGATGCGCATGTAGACGAAGATGAACGGGAGGACCGTCAGTAACGCGAACGCAGCCTCCGCGGGGAAGTTCGGGATGCCCTCGATGCCCTGCATCGTGAAGAGCTCGTACGGCAGCGTGCGCTTGCCAGGCGTCGTCGTCAGCACGAGCACGAGGGTGAACTCGTTCCACGCCTCGCGGAACGCCAGCACGCCGATGGTGATGAGCGCGGGCACCGACAGCGGGATGACGATGTAGCGCATGCGCTTGAACAGGTTGCACCCGTCGACGTTCGCCGCCTCCTCCAGCTCCCTGGGGATCCGCTGGTAGAAGCCGACCAGGAGCCAGACCGCCAGCGGCACCAGCATGCCCGTGTACACGACGATGAGCGTGAGCCGGCGGTCGAGCGCGCCGAGGGCGACGGCGATCCGGTACAGCGGCACCATCAGGCCGAGGCTCGGCACCAGCCGCGGGAGCAGGGTGAAGAGCAGCAGCAGGTGCCTGCCCGCGAACCTGAAGCGCGCGAACGCGTATGCCGCGGGCATCGAGATCGCCAGCGTGAGCGCCGTGGTGCCGAGTCCGACGAGCACGCTGTTGAGCAGCGTGGCGCGGAAGCCGGGACGGGCGAGCACCTCGCCGTACGCGCCCAGGGTCGGGTCGTTCGGGAGCAGGCCCGGGTCGGCGAACACCTCGCCGCGGGACTTGAACGAGATGCCGAGCGTCACGAGGAACGGGATCATGGTCCAGAGCACCAGCAGGAGCAACGGGATCCAGGCCAGCACCTGGAGCACGCGACGGCGCACCAGGTCGTAGCGGGCCCTGCCACTCAGGGGCGGGCGGCCGCCTCCCGACGAGCGGCCCGTCGCCCGTCGCGCCGTGGCCTGCGCGGAGTCGGTGGCCATCATTCGTCTCCCATCCCGAACCGGCGGGACACGGTGATGAAGCACACCGTGAGCAGAGCGTTGAGGACGAGGATGAACGTGCCGATCGCGAGCGCCTGGTTCATCTCCAGGCGGGTGAACGCCGTGTCGTACATCTCCATCGGCAGTGTCTGCGTCGCCTTGAGCGGACCACCGCCCGTCAACGACAGCACGACACCCAGCCCGGTGAGCGTCGAGTAGCTCTGCCAGACCACCGCGATCGCGATCTGCGGCGCGATCAGCGGGATGGACACGTGCAGCGCCCGCTTCCAGCCCGTCGCCCCGTCGACGAGCGCCGCGTCGAGGTACGCATCGTCGATGGTCTGCAGGCCGCCGAGGAGCAGCAGGATCGTGAGCGGAAGGTCCGTCCACACCTGGCAGAAGATCACGACGACCATCGCCAGCTTGGGGTCGCTCAGCCAGCGCAGGCCGTCGAACCCGAAGAACTCGATGGTCTTGTTGAGCAGGCCGAACTCGGTGTTGAAGAGGATGCGGAACATCACCGCGGCCGCGACGTTCGACACGATGTACGGGGCGATGGTGATCGCGCGGAGGAACCGCAGGTGCCTGACCACCCGGTTCAGCGCGAACGCGAACAGCAGTCCGAGCACGATCCCGACGGCGATGCAGCCGAACACGAAGATCGCGGTGCGGATCAGCGACGCCAGGAACTCCGCGCTCTTGAACATGTCGGCGTAGTTGCGCAGGCCCACGAACTCCTGTGGCGCGCCGAGCCGCTCGGCGCGGAACAGGCTCTTGTAGACGCCGTACAGCACCGGGAACCCCAGCAGCAGGCTCACGATGACCACCGACGGCGCGGAGAACAGGTACGGCGTCAGCTTGCTGTGACCGATGAGGCTCGACTTGTCCATGCGGACGGATCGCCGCTTCGGACGCCTCCCCGGATCGATCGGCGTCGCCACGCGCGGGCTCGTCACACTCACACGCACACCCCTGTCAGACGTCCGGCCAGAAGACCGTCGCCTACTTCACGGAGTCGAGCTTCGGCTGATACTTGTCGGCCAACTGCTTCGCGCTGAGGTCCGTCCCCGTGACGATCTCGCCGAACAGCTGCTCGAGCACGTCCTCCACCTCACCGGCGTTGAGAGCCGCCGGCACCGGCTCGCTCTCCTTGAACGCGGTCTTCAGGTCGTCGGTGAAGAACGGCATGAACTTGTTCAGCCTCGGGTCCTCGAGCGCCTCGGTGTTGCGCGGCGGCACCGCGCCCTCGAGGACGGAGTCGACGAGGTTCTTGCTGTCGGCGATGTAGCGCAGCAGCAGGCTCGCCTCGTACGGGTGCTCCGTCCCGGTGGTGATGGCCCAGCTCCTGGCCGACGAGATGCGGGCACCCGTCGTCCCGGACCCGGTGTCGGTCGGCATCAGCGTGGTCGCCCACTTCTTGTCGTAGTCGAAGCCGGGCACCTCGCCGAAGTCGGCGGCCGTGTTGAGCCCGTCGAGGATGAACCCCGCCTGGCCGCGGATGAACGCGCCACGCGCCTCGGCCTCGCCCCAGGAGATGGCCTCCTCCGGCAGCAGGCCCTCGGCCTGGAAGCGCTTGTACCAGTCGAGGACGTACTGCGCTGCCGGCGACTGGAGGTCGGGCTTCGCCCCGTCGAACGGCACGCCGGCCGCCGCCATCGTGGTCTTCAGGCTGGTGATGCCCTCACCGGCCTTCGCCTGCACCGACATCGGCACGCTGTCGGGACTCGACTTCTTGAGCTTCAGCGCGGCGTCGTAGACGTCCTCGAGAGTCTTGAACGGGAGCTCGATGCCGGCCTTCTCGAACATCGGCTTGTTTTAGTAGTAGAGGTCGAAGTTCGCGGCCGAGCTCATGCCCATGGTCTTGCCGTCGATCTTCGCCTCGTCCCAGACGATCGGCAGCATCTTCTTGTAGCCGGCCGCGTCCTCCTTCTTCCACCGCGTGACGTACTCGTCGATCGGCTGGATGAGATCGGACTGCGCGTACGCCTCCATCAGGAAGACGTCGTCCTGGATGACGTCGGGCATCGCCTGACCGGCGTCCTTCATCCGCAGCAGCTGCTGGAGGATGTCGTCCTTGTCCATGACGTCGAACTTCACGGTGATGTTCGGGTGCTCGGCCATGAAGCTCTTGAAGTGGTCGGGCGGAATGTAGTACGTGCGGGATCCCCACACGGTGAGCGTGATCTTGCCGTCGTCCTCGCCGCCGCCACCGCCGCCGCAGCCCGCAACGAGGAGGGTGAGAACGGCGATCAGGGCGACGACCCCGAGACCCTGCCTCTTCCCGGCGGGTCGGATGCGTGGGGTCGGGAAGCTTGCGCTCATCGGCAGCCGTTCCTCTCTGGCAGCCCACGCCGTCGTGAGCTGTACCTGTCAGAGCCCGACCGGGAGACCGGCGGTGGAAGGCCGCAAGGGCGATGCCGATCGGTGGCCCGCTCACTTTCGGCTAATATTGCACTCGGCATTCTACACAATCCATACCTTTGACCAACCCGTTGCCTTGCGCCACCCCGGATGCCGAAGTCGGTGCCCGTACCGCAAGACGTGATCGCGCGACTCCCGTGTGTGGATCCCCGCCGCACCGGTTCGCCGATCTCAACTCAAGCAGATTTACTATATCATGCGTGATGCACTGTGCCCCGGCCTTCGCGTAGACTGCTCGGGACCGACGGATGGAGGGGCCATGGGCGTCCGGATCTTCGTTCCCCAGCCGATCCCCCAGGCCGCTGTGCGGCGTCTGGGCGAGCTCGGCGACCTCACCATGTACGAGCACCTCGACCGGGTCATCCCGCGCGACGAGGTGCTCGCCGCCGTACGGGACCAGCACGTCCTGTACGCGCTCGGTGGCATCGGCTACGACGCGGAGATCCTCGACTCCGCGACCGAGCTCCGGCTCGTCGCCGCGATGCACGTCAATCCGACGTTCGTCGACGTCGCGGCCGCGACCCGGCGCGGCATCCCCGTGACGGGCATCCCGAACACCGGACTCGCGAGGACGACGGCCGAGTTCACGTTCGCGCTGCTGCTGGCGACGGCCTGGCGACTGCCGGAGGCCGACCGGTTCCTGCGCGACGGGCGGTGGCAGCAGAACCAGTCGGAGGCGTTCGTCGGCACCCGCCTCTACGGCAAGACGGTCGGCATCGTCGGACTCGGCGCCATCGGCACCGAGGTCGCGACGAAGGCACGGGGCTGCGCCATGGACGTCGTCTACACCAAGCGGACCCCGCTCTCCCCCGCCGAGGAGGCGGCGCTCGGCGTCGAGTACCGATCGCTGGAGGACCTGTTCAGGGAGTCCGACTTCGTCGTGCTGACGCCACCGCTGACCCGGGAGACCGAGGGGCTGGTCGGCGCCGACCTGCTCGCGCTGATGAAGCCGAGCGCCATCCTCGTCAACACCTCGCGCGGGCCGGTGCTCGACGAGGCCGCGCTCGAGGAGGCACTCGTCGAGGGTCGTATCCGGGGCGCGGGCCTCGACGTGTACCTGCACGAGGGAACCGACCCGGGTCCGCGGGAAGGGCTGACACGACTGCCGAACGTCGTGCTCACGCCGCACATCGGCAGCGCCGCCAGGGAGACCCGCGAGGAGATGGCGCTGCGCACCGTCGCGAACATCGAGCGCTTCCTGGCGGGCAGGCGACCGATGGACGTGCTCAACCCCGAGGTGTACGGCGAGGCGCCCAGGCGTACCGAACGGATCGGCTAGTCATGGCGCAGGGATGGGCGATCATCGGGATCGGCAAGCTCGCCGACGTCGCCATCGCGCCGGCGATCGCGTCGGCTGCCGGCTGCGAGCTCGTCGCCGTGTGCAGCCGCGACCTCGGGCGCGCGAAGGCGTTCGCCGGCAGGCACGGCGTCGCGACGGCGTACGACGATCTGGCGGCGATGGTCGCCGACGACAGCGTCGACGTCGTCTACATCGCGACGCCCAACGGCCTGCACCGCGCGCACGCGTTGACGGCGATGCGTGCGGGCAGGCACGTCCTCGTCGACAAGCCGCTCGCTGTCACGGTCGCGGACGGCCGGGAGATGGTCGAGGCCGCGTCGGCGGCGGGCGTGCGGCTCGGCACCGGCTTCCAGATGCGGCACAAGGAGACCAACCTCGCGGCGCGCGCGAGCATCCGCGCCGGTGACATCGGCCGTGCGGTGTTCCTCGACATCTGGCTCAGCGCGGGCAAGGACCACTTCCCCTACGACACCTGGCGATCCGACACGACGCTCGCCGGCGGCGGCACGGTGCTGAACCAGGGAACGCACGTGATCGACCTGCTGCAGTTCCTCGCCGACAGCCCGATCGTCGAGGTCTCCTGCGTCACCGACGTCGCACCGCTCGAGGACGTCTTCGCCGCCACGTGCCGGCTCGACAACGGCGCGCTGGCCACCATCGCCTCGAACCAGGTACTGGGCGGCACTCCCCGCGACTGGGTCGCCGTCGGCACCGAAGGCTGGTTGGAGGGTCGCCGCGCACTGGCCGCACCCGGCGGCGACGAGCTGACGTTGCACCGCGGCGACGCGACGACGGTGCTCGCGCGGAGCACCGCGCCGGCATACGCCAGGGAGGTGGAGGAGTTCGCCGCGGCGGTACGCGAGCAACGCCAGCCCAACGGCTCCGGCGAGGACGGCCTGCGCACCATCGCCGTCGTCGACGCCCTCTACCGCGCCGCGCGCGAGGCCCGCACCGTCACCGTCGACCTCCCCTGACCCCGGCCCGGACGGCCCGACTGGTGAGGGGCACCCTCACCGGGCTATGACGCGGGTGAGGGTGCCCCTCACGGGTCCGGAACGGTGAGGTCGTCGTCGACGGTCTGGTGCCAGAGCCGACGTCCGCGCCAGGCGAGAAGCAGCGCGCCGGCCACGCTCGCCAGGCCGCCGGTGACCACCGAGATGCTCGGCGTCGTCAGTGCCGCGACGGCACCCGCCTCGGCGTCGCCCAGGCGCGGGGCGCTGCCGGTGAGCGCCATCTTGAACGCGGTCAGGCGTCCGCGCATGCCCTCCGGCGCGGCGGCCTGGAGGATCGTGTTGCGGAAGACGTTGGACACGACGTCCGCGGCGCCCGCGACGGCGAGCAGGACGAGGGCGAGCCAGAGGTGGCGCGCGAAGCCGAAGGCCGCGATCGCCAGGCCCCAGACGCAGACGGCGAGGATCACCATCCGGCACCGCCGACACCCAGCCCGTGGTCAGCGCCCCGGCGAGCGCTCCCGCACCCGGCGCAGCGTGGAGCAGGCCGACCGTGCTCGCGTCGCCGCCGAGCACCACCGTCCCGATGACGGGGAAGAGCGCGCGCGGCATCCCGAACACCATCGCGTTGAGGTCGATCAGCATCACCTGCTGGATCAGCGGCACGCTCCGCAGGTAGCGCCACCCGTCGCCGATCGCCCGTATGGTGAGGCGTCCGCTCGCACCCGCCGGACGCTGCGGCCCGAGGCGGACGAGGGCCAGCGCGGTGAGGAACGCTGCGACGGCGGCGATCCAGTACGTCGCCGCGATCCCGAGCCGCGCGATGACCACGCCGGCCACTGCGGGGCCGACGATCTGGGCCGTCTGGTTCAGGGTCTGGTTCAGCGCGAAGGCGGCCGGCATCTGCCTGGTGCCGACGAGGGTCGAGATCATCGCCGTCCTGGTGGGCGCCTCGACACCCGAGAGCCCGGCGTTGATCGCGATCAGCACGAAGATCGGCCAGGTGCGCTCGCCCCAGGCCGAGTTCAGCGCGAAGCCGACCGTCGACGCCGCCACCAGGACCTCGACGCCGACGAGCAGCCGGCGCCGGTCGAAGGCGTCCGCTGCGGTGCCACCGAGGATGGAGCAGACGACCAGCGGAGCGATCTGCACGAGTCCGACCATGCCGACGAGCAGCGTCGACCCGGTGACCACGTACACCTGGTACGGCACCGCGACGACGAGCAACTGGCGGGCGAGCGCGCTGCCGATCTGGCCGAGGTAGAGCCAGCGGAAGCCCGGACTGGTCCGCAACGGCGTGACGTCGACCAGCACCGAACGCAGCAGACGGACGAACCGTCCCGCTGGTCCGCTCATGCCGTACGGCCCTCCCGCAGCAGGAGGCAGCCGCCGAGCAGGCCGACGGCCGCGACCATCAGCCACGCCGGTGTGAAGCCGTGCTCGGCTGCCACGAGGCCGAAGACGACCGGGCCGACGAGGCCGCCGGTGAGTGCGCCGGAGTGCACCACCCCGCTCGCCGCCGCGGGCGTCCGCATGTGCGCCTGCACGATGCCGAGCTGCAGCAGGCCCGGCCAGCCCCAGCCGGCGACGAACGCGACGAGGGTGGCGACGACGAGCGCGGCCGTGCCCGACCCGAAGGCCAGCAGGACGAGTCCGAGCGTGCCCGTCGCCATCATCAGGCCGGCGGCGCGCAGCGACCGGGTCGAGCGCCGCCCGGCCAGCCAGCCCCCGACCAGCCGGGTGACGATCCCCGCCACGCTGGCGCAGCTGAGCAGCAGGCCGGCGGTGGCGAGCGACCGGCCGGACGCGACGGTCGACTCGACGTAGAACGCGCCGAGCGAGTTGGCGGCCACCGTGCCGCAACAGCTCGCGGCGGCCACCCGCAGCAGGGAAGGGAACAGCGCGGGGTCGATCCTCACCCGCGGCTGCCTCGGCAGTCGCGACGCGCGGCCGCCCGGCGCCGACACGGCGACGACGACCAGCAGGGTGACGGCGACCAGCGCCGCGCCCGCGAACGCCCACCGCCACCCGATCGTGAGGCCGACGACCGGCACCGCGGCGCCCGCGAGCAGCGTCGCCGTGGGGACGGCCGACTGCTTGACGCCGAACGCGAAGCCCAGTCGGTGGGCGGGTATCCCCCGCGCGAGGGCGAGGTTCGCGGCGGGCTGGATCAGGCCGTTCGACATCCCGCCCACCGCGAGGCAGGCGGCGAGGACGGGCAGGGAGCGGGCGAGTCCGGCCACCGCCCCGAGGGCGGTCACCGCGAGCGCGACGCCCAGCGCCAGCGTCCAGCGCGCCCCGAGGCGTTCGGCGATCCTGCCGCCGGGTATCGCCGTCAGCGCGGACGCGCCGTAGAAGACGCCGATGACCAGGCCGAGCCCCGCCTCGTCGAACGCCAGGTCGGCCCGGACCAGCAGGGCCAACCCGCTCACCAGGAAGTTCGGGAGCACGCCGACGACCGTGCAGGCGACGGCGGCGCCCATCAGCAGCGACGACCGCATGCGTCCCGGTGGCGCGCTCACCCGGCGGTCGTCACGAGCAGACGACCAGGTAGTCGTCGTCGACGGTGACCCGCAGCGTCTCGACGGTGTACGCGCGGACGCGGGTGCGTGTCGGGTCGAACCAGGACCGTCCGGTGGCGAGGTCGAACTCCCAGTTGTGCCAGGGACAGGCGAGGAAGCTGCGACCGGGCTCGTGGTCGTACTCGCCCGGCGACGATGACCTCAGCGAACCGACGACGTCGCCCTCGCACAGCGGCGCCCCCTGGTGCGGGCAGGTGTTCCTCAGCGCGTAGTACCTGCCGCCGACGTTGAAGACCCCGATCGAACGTCCGTCGATCTCGACGATGCGGCGACTCCCCGGAGGGAGCTCGTCCGCACGTCCGATCACATGGCGGGGCATCGGAAGGGACTCGTTCTGAACGTCGCCACTGCCCGCCCCTCTCACCGTTCAGTTCGGCTGCGAAGTCGGCGACAGCGGAGCAAGCCGGTAGCAGCGTGTGGCGTTCCCGTACCGCACCTTGTCCGCCGCGGCGGGCGGCAGCCGGTCCACCAGCGCCATCGGGTCACAGCCGTGGTCGTGCGGGAAGTCGGTGCCGTACATCAGGACGTCGTCGGAGCCGATCTGGTCGACGATCGTCATGACCTGGTCGCCCGTCGCGGGCGCGTCGACCGGCTGGACGCTCATCGTCACGTGCCGGCGCACGTACGCCGACGGCGGCTCCTCCACCCACGGCACCTCGCGCCTGATGCCGCGCCACTCCTTGTCGAGCCGCCACATCAGCTGCGGTAACCACGTCCAGCCGCCCTCGAGCAGCGCGACCCGGAGGTCGGGGAAGCGCCGGAACGCACCCTCGAGGACGAGGCTCGAGAGCTGCGCCTGCATCACGTGCGCCATGCCGACGTACTCCTCGAGGTAGTAGCTGGGCCAGCCCACGGGAGTCGGCGGCGTCCACGTCATGCCACCGAAGTGCACGCCGACGGCAAGTCCGTGCCGCTCGGCCGCGGCGAGGATCGGGTAGTAGTTCCTGTTGCCGTACGGATGCGTCGCCCGTGCGGGGAGGAACACCTGCACGACCCGCTCGTGACCGGCCATCCGTTCGATCTCCGCCGCGGCGAGCTCCGGGTACTGCGGCGGCACCACGACGCTGCCGAGCAGCCGGTCGTCGGCGCTCAGGCACTCGTGCACGAGCCAGTCGTTGACCGCGGCGCTCATCGCGACGGCGAAGTCGGGCGGACCCATCGCCTCCACCCCGTAGTGACAGTTGACGACCGCACGCGTACCGGGGTCGTCGCCGAGACAGTCCGTCCGCAGCGCGCGCAACGCGTCGTCGAGAGTCGCGCCGAAGCGTGCACGTCCCGACGTCCGCGCGCCGGGCGGGTACGTGCTCGTCGTGGCCATCGTGCCGGTGAAGCCGGCGACCGCGATGTACTCGTTCCAGTGCTCGGACAGGTACGGTGCGAGCTGCCCGACGGTCGGCGTCGGGACATGCACGTCGCAGTCGACGAGGGGCGCGCGGACGGCGCGCTCAGGCGGCACGGTCGATCCCGTACAGCGAGGCCGCGTGGTCGTACAACACCGCGCGCCTGAGCTCCTTCGACATCTCGCGAGGCAGGGCGCGGTCGGGCGCGTCGAAGTCCCAGTGCGGGTAGTCGCTGGAGAACAGCAGCCGCTCGGTGACCCCCAGCTCGTCGAGTTGGTCGAGCAGCTGCGTGAACTGCTCGGGTCGCTCCGGTTCCTCGATCGGCTGCGTGGTGTACCAGAAGTGGCGACGCACGTAGGTCGACGGGAGCTCGTCGACGTGCGGCACCTCGTGACCGAGCAGGTGCCATGCGCGGTCGAGCCGCCAGCTCAGCCACGGCACCCACGCGAAGCCGCCCTCCTGGCAGATCCACTTCAACGTCGGGAAGTGCGTGAACACGCCCTGACAGACGAGGCTGGCGACGTGGGCGTGGAACGCCTGCGGGTAGCCGGCATGGTCCTCGAAGTAGTAGGAGGGGAATCCCGCACCGGTGATGGTGTTGCCGCCCACTCCCCCGACGTGGACGGCCACCGGCAGGTCGTACTCGACCGCGGCCTCGTAGATCCGCCAGTACCTGCGGCTGCCGAGTGGCTCGCGTGTCCTGAGGTTCAGCAGCACCTGGACGAACCTCGGGTGGTCCGCGAGCCGGCGGATCTCCGCGACGGCGAGGTCGGGATCCTCGTACGCCACACAGATCGAGCCGTACAGCCGCGGCTCGGGATCGATCCACCGGTCGAGGGTGTAGTCGTTGAGCGCGGTCGTGAGCGCCGCGGCGTACTCGGGGAACTGGCTGCCCATGAAGATCTGCTCGAGCGGGTTGAGGATGCCGACCGTGATCCCCCACCGGTCGAGATGCTGGTCGCGCATCAGCTGCAGGTCGCTGCCCGGCGCTCCCGTCTCCGGCCACGTGTCCGCGCGGGCGGCCATGTTGCGCGGGCGCGTCGGGAAGAAGGCGATGGAGTTCGGGCTGCGGATGCCGAACTCCTCGTGGTAGCGACGCCACCGTGCCGGCAGGTACTCCCTGATGGTGTTCGCGTCCGGCAGGTAGTTGTGGATGTCGGTGTCGATGATCGGCCCGTGCCGTCGCGGCCGGGTTGAATCCAACATTCTGCAGACTATACTACGCAACAACACTCGCGCGCGGATAAGGAGCCACGATGGCGAACACCGACGGTGCCGGAGGTCGGATCAGGCTGCGACGCGACTCGCAGCAATGGGCGTTCGACCGCTTCGTCAACGAGACCGGCCGGGTGTTCCACTGGCAGCAGAACGGCCGCGGACGGCTACCGGCCGCCGTCAAGCAGCACGACATGATCAGCAAGCACGTCGGCCGCTCGGCGGCAGCGCTCGAGCGCATCGCCAAGTCCGAGGCCGAGGCAGGGCACGACCTGACGGCCCTGGAGTTCTACTTCGACGCCGCGTCGGCGTACGCGCAGGCACAGCACCCGGTCTTCGCACTGAACGACGAGAAGCGCCACCTGCACGGCGGCGTGCTCCGCTGCTACGACGAGGTGCGCCGTCTCGCCCCGACTCCCATCGAGAAGATCGACGTCCCGTTCGAGGGCAACACCGTCTCCGGCTACCTGCACCTGGCCCCGGTCGACGGCCCCGCGCCGCTCGTCTTCTTCATACCCGGCTGCGACATGACCAAGGAGATGGTCCCGCATCCCCTGTTCAACTTCGCGACCAGCCGCGGCATGCACCTGTTCGTCTTCGACGGGCCCGGCCAGGGCGAGTCGAACCTCCGGGGCCTGAGGCTGACGCTCGACAACTATGAGCGCGCCGCGAGCGCGGCCCTGACCGAGCTGCTCGCCCGCCCGGAGGTCGACGAGAGCCGCGTCGGGCTGTACTCGCTCAGCTTCGGCTCCTACTGGGGCGCACGCTTCGCCGCGACCGACCACAGGATCGCCGCGACGGTGATCCTCTGGGCATCGATCTCCGACAAGTACTACCTCCTGGAGGAGGAGTCTCCGCGCTACAAGCAGCTCTTCGCGTTCATGACCGGCCTCGAGTCCGAGGCCGAGCTCGACACCTTCCGCGACAACTTGGCCCTGGAGTCGGTGCTCCCGGAGATCGTCGGCCCGACCCTCTTCACGATCGGCCAGTACGACCCCCGTAGCCCCCTGGAGGACGTCTACCGCCTCGTCGACACCGTCACCGCACCGACGGAGCTGTGGGTCTTCGAGGACCAGCACCACAACACCAACATGAAGGCGTCGTTCGCCACCCAGTGGCTCGGCGACCATCACTCCATGTCGGCCGACTGGCTGAAGGACCGCCTCGACGGCAAGCCGATCGCCCAGCCGGGCGAGACCAAGTGGATCGCCCCCAAGGGCCACAGCCCCAACGACCCGGCCGTCCCGAGAAAGCGCCACTGGTTCGACTAGCACATCACCTCACCAACGTGGACTTCACCTCGTCCCTGCACGAGGTGAAGTCCACGTTGATCACGTCAACGTGATCAACGGGGCAGGAGGCTCGGCGGCGGGCGCAGGCCCAGGTCCGACGCAAGGGCCGACAGCCGCTCGACGACCTCTTGCTCCAACGGGAGCCCGTCGGCCAGGGCGCGCGACTCGTGCAGGGCCTCGATCTCCCCCGGGACGTAGACCCGCGACACCCCAGGCGCGCGCGGTGCCGCCGTGATCTCCTCGCACAGCGCACGCACCCGGTCCTGGAAGAGCGCGAACGCGCTCTCCGACGACACGTCGATGACGAGCAGGAAGTAGCCCGTGTCGCTCGGGGTGTCCGGGTCGTAGAGCCAGTTGCCGACTCCGCTCGCCATCGCCGCGCCGGACAGCGCCGCCGCGAGCGTCTCGATCATCAGGGCGAGGCCGTAGCCCTTGTGGCCCTCGACCGGGAGCAGGGCGCCGCGTTCGACGAAGAAGTCCTCCGGGGCGGTCGATGGCTCACCGTCGGGGTCGAGGATCCAGCCGAGCGGCACCTGCTCACCACGTTGCGCGGCCAGCCGGATCTTGCCGCCGGCCACCTTGCTCATCGCGATGTCGAGCACGAACGGCGGCGCGCCGGTGCGCGGGGCGCCGAAGCCGAGCGGGCTGTTGCCAATCGACCGGCTCCGCGACCCGGTGACGGCCATGATGGGCGGGGTGTTCGACGCCATCAGGCCGACGCATCCCGCCTCCGCGCACATCAGGGCGTAGTGGCCGGCGGCGCCGAAGTGGTTGGCGTTGCGGACCGACACCATCGCGAGCCCGTGCTCGCGCGCACGCTCGATGCCCAGCCGCGTGGCGTACGACGCGACGACGGGACCCACGCCCGCGCGGGCGTCGGCGGCCACGAGCCCGCCGCGATCGGTCTCGTGCACCAGGCGCGCCCGCGGATCCGCGCCGCCGTCGCGCAACTGCCTGACGTACTGGTGCAGGTACGCGACGCCGTGGCTCTGCACACCGCGCAACGACGTGCGGACGAGCACGTCAGCACCGGCCGCGGCACCCTCGGCGTCGACACCCGACGCCTCGAACGCGCGCCGTGCGAACAAGCGCAGTTCCGCCGCGTCGACGACCACCGGCGCATCCGTCACGTGGTACCGCCGAGGCCCGTGCCCTTGAACACGGGCTTGCGCTTCTCCAGGAACGCCCGGACGCCCTCGCGGTAGTCCTCGGTGTCGAACGCCGCCCGGCGCAGCGCCAGCGTCTCCTCGGTCTCGCGCGTCAGCCCGCCGAGCAGCATCTCGACGACGCGCTTGGTGCCCTGCACCGAGTACTGCGCACGCGACGACACCGCCTCGGCGTACTCGGTCACGTGGCGTTCGAGTGAACCCTCGTGGACGTCCTGGACGAGGCCGATCTCGTACGCGCGTCGCGCGCCGATCGTCATGCCGGTGAACAGGATGCTCTTCGCATGCGCGGCTCCGACGAGATCGACCAGTCGCTTGGTGACGGCGACCGGGTAGACGATGCCGAGACGCGCCGGCGTGATGGCGAACTTCGCGGACGTGTCGCAGAACCTGAGGTCGCACGAGAGCGCGAGCCCGCAACCGCCACCGACGCACGCCCCTTGGATCATCGCGATGCTCGGCTTGACCAGGGTGGCGAGGGCGTCCTGCGCCTTCGCCGCCGCCGCGTCGTACGACTTCGTGCCCTCCGACGAGGCGCGCAGCGTCTGGAACTCGCTGATGTCCGCGCCTGCCGAGAACGCCGCGTCGCCCGCACCGCGCAGGACAAGCACCCGCAGCGCGTCGTCCTTCGCGAACCGCGCGAGCAGCTCGGCCAGCTCGACCCACATCGCGTACGTGATCGCGTTGCGCTTCGCGGGCCGGTTCAGCACGATCGTCGCCACGCCGTCGCGCGCCTCCAGGTAGACGTCGTCCTCGCTCATCCGTGCACCACCTTTGCCGACCGTGCCGCGTCGTACACCGTGCCGTCGTCGAACAGCTCGCCGACCTGCGCGGCGGTGAGACCGCTCTCGGTCAGGACGTCCCCGGTGTGCTCGCCGACCCCGGGTGACGGCAGCCGCAACCGCAACGGAGTGGCGGACAGCTTCGCCGCGGGCACCAGCGTCCTGATCGTCCCCATCGTCGGGTGCTCGACCTCGGTGACCATGCCGCGCGCGAGCATGTGCTCGTCGGCGAGCGCCTCGTCGTACCGCAGCACGGGCCCGCCGGGTACGCCCGCCGCGTCCATCCGTTCGACCCAGGTCCGCGTCGGCTCCGCGACCGTGACGCGTTCGATGTCGGCCTCGAGCGCCTCGACGTTGGCGAGGCGCGCGTCCTTGTCCGCGTACCGCGGGTCGGCGAGGAGCTCCGGTGCCTTCAGCACGTCGGTGCACAGCACCCGCCACATCGGTTCGGTGTTGCCGCCGATCGTGACGTAGCCGTCGCTCGTCCGGTACGCCTGGTACGGCGCGTTGCGCCGATGCCGCGTGCCCGACTGTTCGGGCAGCTCGCCGCTGCCGAAGTACGCGGCGGCCTCCCAGACGGTGAGCGCGAGGCCCGCCTCGACGAGCGACAGGTCGATGTACTGTCCCTCGCCGGTCTGCAGCCGGTGGATGTACGCGGCGAGGACGGCCTGCACGGCGAGCGTGCCCGCGACCAGGTCGTTGACGGCGAAGCCGACCTTGGCCGGCCGCTCGTCCGGCTGCCCGGTCATCCGCAGGAACCCGCAGAGGCCCTGCGCGATGATGTCGAAGCCCGGCCGGTCGCGGTACGGCCCGTCCTGGCCGAACCCCGTGATCGAGCAGTAGACGACGTCGGGACGCTCCGCCCGCACGCTTGCGTAGTCGATACCGAGCCGCTCGGTGACGCCCGGCCGGAAGTTCTCGACGACGACGTCGGCCGTGCGCGCGATCGCCATCAGCACGTCACGACCGCGCGGCGTCGACACGTCGAGACCGATGCTGCGCTTGTTCCTGTTGACCATGGCGAAGCAGTAGCTCTCGCCGTTCACGTACGGTCCCAGCGCCCGCACGTCGTCGCCCGCCGGCGGACGTTCGACCTTCACGACATCGGCACCCATGTCGCCGAGCGTCATCGTGCAGTACGGGCCCGAGAGGAACCTGGTCAGGTCGAGCACTCTCATCTGGTTCAGCGGCAGCATCTCGCCCGGCCTCCCGGACTGGGGCGCGCGGTGAGCCGTCCGCGCTCGGAGCCACGATGCTATATCATATTGTCGATATGATCGAGGTCAGGGATACAGACGGACCACGGCGTCGGCGGCGCGCCAGTGTCCGTTCGCGTACACGACGGGGTTGACCTCGAGCTCGTCGACGACGTCGCCGTACGTCACGGCGATCTCGGAGAGTCGCGCGACGAGAGCGGCCAGCTGCGGCTCGTCCGCGCCCGGGGCGCCACGGTAGCCGCGCAGCAGCAGGTGTCCGCGCAGCGAGTGGATCAGGCCGAGCGCCTGCTCGACGTCGAACGGCGGCACAGCGAGCGCGACGTCGTCGATCGCCTCCGCAAGGCTGCCGCCCGTGCCGACCACGACGAGCGGCCCGAGCGCCGGGTCGGTGACGAACCCCGTCACCATCTCGATGCCGGGCGCGTACTCCTCGACGAGGTAGCCGTCGACCTCGGCGTCAGGCGCGGACGTGCGGACGTTCCCGGCGATCGCCTCGCAGGCGCGCCGCACCGCGTCGCCGTCGCGGAGATCGAGCTCGACGCCGCCGAGGTCCGTCTTGTGCGCCACGTCGCGCGAGACGACCTTGGCCACGACCGGGAACCCGATGCCCGCGGCGGCCTTCGCCGCCTCGTCGGACGTACGGGCGAAGGCGCGACGCAACGTCGGGTAGCCGAGGAGGTCGAGCGCCCGCTTGCCCTCCACCTCGGTCAGGTCGACCGCGCCGTCACGCCGAAGGTCTGTGAGGCCGGCCCTGACGTCCGGGTCGGGCTCGCCCGCCCGCACGACCGGTCGCCGCCGAACCTCGCCGAACCGCACCAGCCCGGCGACCGCGCGGACCAGGCTGTCGACGCTCGTGGTCACCGGAACACCGGCGCCACGCAGGATTTGCAGACCTTCGGCGCCGACGTCCCCGGCCAGCCACAGGTTGAGCGCCGGGGTGGTGGACGCGCGCGCGATCGCCGCGAGCTCCGCGGCCCGGTCGCGCGTGTGCTCACGCGGGTGTGGCGTCGATGCGGCCACGACCAGGTCGTACGCGGAGTCGTGGACGAACAACCGCACCACCTCGGGGTACCGCCCCGGCTCGGTGATGATGCCGCCGAGGTCGGTCGGGTTGCCCGGCGCACCGTGCTGCAGGTACGGCTCGAGGTCGCGCTGCAACCGGGGCGTCGGCTCGGGGAGCGTCACCCGTGCCTCGTCGAGCTTGTCCGCGAGCAGCACCGCCGTGCCACCCGAGTGCGTGACGACGCCGACGTCGCCACCGGCGGGCACGGGTGCCCGCGCCATCAGCTCGGCGACGTCGAAGAGCTCCTCCGGCGTGCCCGTGACGGTGATGCCCAGCGCCTCGAACACCGCGAGGTAGCGGCGCCACGGCGCGGCCATCGCGCCGGTGTGCGTGCGCATGACGCGCTCGCCCACCTCGCTGCGCCCGATCTTGCAGACGACGACCGGCTTGCCCGCCTCGACCGCGGCGCGCGCGGCCGCGAGGAAGCGCGGACCGTCCCGCACCGTCTCGAGCATCAGGGCGATCGCGTGGACGTCAGGTCGTGCGACCAGCGTCTCCATCACCTCACCTGCACCCACGTCCGCCTCGTTGCCCGTCGAGACGGTCACCGCGAGGCCGCTGCCACGCTCGGCGGCGAGGTTGTGCAGGTAGCTCGCCGTGCCGCCGCTCTGGGTCACCACGCCGACCGGACCCGGCCGCAGGCTCTGCGGCGACCGGTCGAGGCAGGTGAGGAAGCTCAGCACGACGCGTGCCGACGCGTCGATGACGCCGGCGGAGTTGGGACCGAGCAGGCGTACACCGCTGTCACGCGCCACGTCGCGTGCCCGCGCCTGCAACGCGGCGCCCTCCGAGCCCGCCTCGGCGAAGCCACCGCCGAACGCGATGGCGCCGCCGCACCCCACGGCACCGGCGTCCTCGAGCACCCGCGGCACCTGCGTACCTGGCACGGCGAGCACGACGGCGTCCGGCCCTTCCGGCAGGTCGCGTAGGGACGGGACGGTGGGGACGCCGTCGATCTCCGTCGCCTTGGGGTGCACGCCCCACACCTTGCCGCCGAACCCGAACCGGCGCAGGGCCGAGAGCACGCGGGCGCCGTGCTTGCGTGGGTCCGTGGACAGGCCGACGATGGCGACCGACTCGGGACACAGGAGACGGTCCAGCGCGGCGCTCATCGGTACCCGCCGAGAGCGGCGACGCCGTCCGCGCGCGCGATGATCCGCTCGGCGCGCAGCACGTTCGCCCGGTCGACCATCCTGCCCTCGTGGCGGACTGCGCCACTGCCGTCGCTCTCAGCACGCGCGTACGCGGCCAGCAGCTCGCGGCTGCGCGTCACGTCCTCCGGCGACGGGGTGAAGGCGCGGTGGATGACGGGCAGCTGGGCGGGATGGATCGCCATCTTCGCCTGGTAGCCGAGGACGCGGGCCAGCGCGCACTCCCGTTCGAGCGTCGCGTCGTCGTCGAGCGACATGCACACTCCGTCGACGGGCCACCAGAGACCGGCCGCCCTGGTGTCGCAGACGAGCCTGCTCCGCGGGTACATCATCGCCTCGCCCGCGGGAGTCCACTCGCCCTGCAGGTCGGCCATGAAGTCGCCGTCCTCGCCACTGGAGAACGCGAGGCCCACGACGCGCAGCGAGCTCACGGCGATGTCGTACGCGACGCGCAGCCCGCGGCAGCTCTCGACGAGCGGCAGGACGACGACGGACCCGAGCGCCATGTCGTGACGCGCCTCGCGCTCGGCGAGCGCCTCGTCGAGGCGGCGCATCTCGTCCACCGTCTCGACCTTCGGCAGCACCACGCCGTAGAGGTGCGGACCGACGGCCGCGTCGAGGTCCGCGTACATCTCGCCGGTGTCCGGATGGTTGGGCCGGACGAACACCGGCGGCCGGTCGGTCCGCGCGAGAGCCTCGGCCACGGCCCGTCGCGCCTGCGCTCGTGCGGACGGGGCGACGGCGTCCTCGAGGTCGTAGATCAGCGCGTCCGCACCGGACGTCGCCGCCCTCGCCAGCTTGCGGGCGTCGGAGCCGGGCGAGAAGAGCAGGCTGCGGAACGGGAGCACCTTCGTCCCTCCCCGAGGACCGTTGTCCGTCGTCAATATTTTGCATAGTGTAACAACGCTCCTCACGGCTCGGCGACTGCTCACACGCAACGGAGGCGCCCATGCCCGGCACGGACCCGATCGGACTCGTCGGTCTCGGCCTGATGGGCACGGCCATGAGCGGCCGGCTCCTCGCGGCGGGTCGCGCCGTCGTCGGCTGCGACCCGTCCCCCGCCGCACGTGACGCGCACGTCGCCCGGGGCGGCACGGTCGTCGACACCGCCGCGGACGTCGCGTCCGGGTGCGACGTCGTGCTCCTGTCGTTGCCGAACGGCGAGGTGTCGCAGGAGGTGTGCCTCGGCCGGGACGGCGTCGCGGCCGGCGCGCGCGACGGCACGGTCGTCGTCGACACCAGCACGACACTGCCCGAGCAGGCGGAGGCCGTCGCCGAAGGGCTGGCGCCGTCCGGCGTGACGTTCCTCGACGCGGCGCTCAGCGGCTACAGCGGCATGGTGGCGCGCGGCGACGTGCTGGCCATGGTCGGCGGCGACGCGACGTCCGTCGCCCGGGTCGAGGACGTGCTCGCCGCGTTCTGCCGCGAGATCAGGCACGTCGGCGGCACCGGCGACGGCATGCGCGCCAAGCTCGTGGTGAACGAGGTGCTCAGCCTCAACAGGTACGCGCTCGCCGAGGGCCTCGTCCTCGCCGAGAAGGTCGGCCTCGACCCCGCGCAGATGCTGGCCGTGCTGCAGGCGAGCGCCGCGCACAGCACGGCCATGGACATGTGGGGGCGACGCATGGTCGAGCACGACTACGCCGAACCGGCGTCGCGCATCAGCACCCACGACAAGGACGCGCAGCTGATCCTCGACCTCGGCCGCAGGAACGGCGCGCCGCTGCCGGCGCAGGCGCAGCTCAACGGCCTGGTGCGCGCCGCGATCGCGAACGGCCACGGCGACCGCGACAACGCCGTGATCGTCGAGGTCCTGCGCACCCTGGCCGGCGTCTCCGACCTGTCTACGGCGCGTAGCCCAGTGGGGCCAGGGCGTCCAGCGGGGTGACCACGTCGACCACGGTCGGGCCGTCGGCCTCGAGAGCCTTGGCGAACGCCGGCTCGAAGTCCGCCGGCCGGGTGACCCGTACGCCGGACGCGCCCATCGACCGCGCGACGGCCGCGAGGTCGACGTCGTCGAACTGCCACATCTCGTGGTGGCGGCCGCGCAGCTCGCCGCCGTACGCCTTCGTGTACGGGTTGATCTCCTGGTTCAGCGAGCGGTTGTCGTTGACCACCACCACGAGGGGGACCTTCCAGCGCACCGCGGTCTCCAGCTCCCCGACGTGGTACCAGAAGCCGCCGTCACCAGTGAAGAGCACGACCGGACGGTCGGGCACCGCGAGCTGCGCGCCGATGGCCGCGGGCAGTCCCCACCCCAGCGAGCCGGCCGCGCGGATGTAGCCCTGGCCCTGGTGGCACAGGTCGACCATGCCTCCGGTCCACATGCCGGCGTGGCCGGTGTCGGCGACGAGCAGCGCGTCGGACGGCAACAGCCGGGTGAGGTCGCCGCACAGCCGCTCCGGCCGGACCGGCGACTCGTCGGACTCCATGAACGGCCGCCGCTCCTCGACGTACTCCGCGACGAGCGTCTGGACGCGCGCCACCCAGGACGTCCGGTCGGCCGGCGAGCCGGCGGCGCCGAGCAGCGCCTGGAGCGCGAGCTTCGCGTCGCCGAGAACGGGCGTCGTCCGCGGGTAGTGGCGGCCGAGCTCCGCCGGCTCGGCGTCGACGTGCACCACCGGCGTCGACGCCGGCGGCACCTGCCAGCCGTGCGTCACCTGGCTGGACGTCTGGCTGCCGACGTACACGACGAGGTCGGCCTCGCTCACCGCGCGGTTCGCGCACGTACGGCTGTACGAGCCGACGACGCCTACGGACAGCGGATGGTCACCGGGGAAGGTGTCCTTGCCGTTCAGCGACGTCGCGACGGGCAGCGAGAGACGTTCGGCCAACGCCACGAGCTCGGCGGACGCGTCCGACGCGCGGACGCCGCCGCCGGCCACCAGGATCGGGCGTTCCGCCGACTCGATCACCCGCAACGCCTCGGCGACGGCACCAGGCTCGGGAGCCGCACGGAGTGCGGGCACCGAGGCGTACCTGGTGTCGACGAAGGTGTCGAGCTCCGCGGACGCGTGCTCGATCGGCTCGCCGGCATGGCCCGCGAGCTCGACGTGTGCCGGCCCCGGCTGACCCGTCGTCGCGTCGCGCAGCGCCTGCCGCAGGACGTCGGGCAGCCGATCGACGGACTCGACGTGCACGCTCGACTTCGTCACCGGCGCGAACATGCCGAACGCGTCGATCTCCTGGTACGCGCGACGACTGAGGCTCGACGGCACCGGTCCACCGGTGACCGCGAGCACGGGCGACCCCGCGAGGTAGGGGTCCTGGAGCCCGGCGGCGAGGTTGGCACGCCCGACGTTCTGCGCGCCGCAGAACCCGATCCGTCCCGACGCCCGCGCGTAGCCGTCGGCCATGTACGCGGCGGCCTTCTCGCCGTGGGTCACGACGCGTTCGACGCCGGTGTGCTCGTCCATCGCGATCAGCGTCTCGCTCAGGATCGTCGGGACGACGAAGGCGTGCGTGAGCCCGCACCGTTCCAGCATCGACGCGAGGAACCGCGCGCCGGTGAGCGCGGCACTCATGCCGACCCCATCGACTTGCGCGCCTCGGCGATCGAGGCACTCGCGCCCTCCTGCAGGGCCGGCAGGTCGCGATAGACGGGCAGCAGGTTGAAACCGACCTCCTTGTACCAGCTCACGTCGGGCGACGGCGGATGGATGCCCGACCACCGCCCCGCCCGCTGGCACGACGCGGCGATGCGCTCGACGAGTGCACGGTGCGAGGCGTCGCGCAGCTCCAGCATCGGCGGCAGCCCCGCGGACGACGCGAGGTCGCTCGGTCCGACGTACACGACGTCGACCCCGTCGACGGCGACGATCTCGTCGATGCGGTCGACGCCCGCCACCGTCTCGACCATGACGAAGCACACGGCCTGGTCGTCACCGAGCGCCGGCGAGTACGGCACGTGCTCGAGCGCGGGACGCAGCGCGCCCCAGCTGCGGTGGCCGCGCGGCGGGTAGCGGCAGGCATCGGCCGCCTTCGCCGCCTCCTCGGGCGACTCGATCAGCGGGACGATGATCCCCTGCGCTCCCGAATCGAGCGCCCGGCCGATCTCGCCGGGGATGTTGCCCGAGACGCGGACGACGGTCGGCGTGCCGGACACGGCGACCGCCTGCAGCATGTGCAGCATCGTCTCGTACCCGATGAGCCCGTGCTGGGTGTCGATCCCGACCCAGTCGAAGCCCGCGCGCCCGACGGCCTCCGCGGCGACCGGGTTCGGCATCTGCAGCCAGGCACCGAGCTGGGGGCCGCTGGTGGACAACGCCTGGCGCAACGATCGTGTGGTCAACGGACTCGTCCTCTCGTGGGGTGGGCGGCGTCAGGTCACGGTGTGCGACAGCGGCAACGAGGCGAGCAGGTCACCGAGGTCGAGGGTCTCGGCCACGCGTTCGAGGTGTCCCCAGACGACCCGTTCGAGGACGAGGCCCTCGGCCGCCGCGCGCCGCTCGGCGTGGTGCTCCGGCTCGCCGGGGACGACGACGCGGTCGACACCGGGCGCGGTCTCCAGCTCGTGCATCTCGTCGACGAGGAGCCGCATGCGCGCCTCGAACTCGGCGCGACCCATGAAGCACTCGACGTCCATGACGACGAACGCGTGGCCCGCGTTCGTCGGTGTGCCGGGTTCGACGAGCCACGGCACGACCGCACGCGTCATGGCCGCGCCGCTCAACGCGCCGGCCAGCACCTCGGTGAGCAGCGCGAGGCCGTAGCCCTTGTGCCCGCCGAGCGGCGCGAGCGACCCGCCGGCGGCGTACGCGCCCGGATCCGTCGTCGCGCGACCGTCGGCGTCGAGCACCCAGCCGAGCGGGATCTCCTCGCCCCGCTCCGCGGCGAGCCGCACCTTCATGCCCGCCGTCGCGCTCATCGCGACGTCGAGGACGAGCGGGAACAGCCCGGTCGGCACCGCGTAGGCGAACGGAGCGTTGGAGACGGCCTTGTGCCGTGACCCCGCGGCCGCCATGATCGGAGAGGCGTTGCTCGTGGCGAGGCCGAGGAATCCGGCCTCCGCCGCGGCCAGCGCGTAGAGGCCCACGGCCCCGAGGTGGTTGCTGTTGCGAACGACGACGACGGCGAGACCCGACGCCCGGGCCTTCTCGATCGCCACCCCCATGGCGCGGGTGGCGACGACGAAGCCGATCCCGCCCCCGCCGTCGATCACGGCGCTCACCGGGGTCTCGCGTACCCGTCGATCGCGGCGGGTGACCGCGTGCCGCCCTCGCGCAGGTTCCTGACGTGGGCGGGCAGCGTCTGCACCCCGTGCGAGTGCGTGCCCCGCAGGTCGGTGCGGACGAGCAGCCGCGCCGTCAGCGCGGCGTCGTCGTCACTCGCGCCCGCGGCGGTGAGCGCGGCGGCGCAGAAGGTGGTCAGGCGCGTGGGATCGAGACGGACGTCAGCACCCTCGATCGCCACCGAATTCACGGACAAACCCTATAGATTATAGAATTATCGGTCAAGCGGATCGCGCGTTCTTGCCGATTGTGCATGATGTATGTAATCTGATCTTCGCCTGACGGCGGACCGGCACCGACACGAGGAGGCAGCGTGGAAGCGGTGACGGCGACCGGCCTGGATGAGGCATCGACCCTGGTCAGCAGCCGCCGATGAGCGCACGTCAGACGGTCGTCGTGACCGACCAGGTGTTCCCCGACGTCGACCTCGAACGCCGCATCCTCGGCGACGCCGGCCTCGACCTCGTGGTCGCCGACGGCACGCGGGAGGGCGCACTCGCCCTCGCCGGCGACGCGATCGCGATGCTCAACACCTACCTCCCGATCGACGCCGGGTTCATCGAAGGCGCACCGCAGTGCAGGATCGTCGCCCGGTACGGCATCGGCACCGACAACATCGACATCGCGGCAGCACAGCGGGCGGACATGGTCGTCACCAACGTGCCCGACTACTGCGTCGAGGAGGTCGCGACGCACGCGCTCACCCTGGTGCTCGCACTGGTCAGGCGCCTTCCCGAGTCGATGCGCCAGCTCGACGAGGGCGCGTGGGGCGTCGACGGCATCAGGCCGGTGTCGCGGGTGTCCGAGCTGACCGTCGGCCTGCTCGGCTACGGGCGCATCGCGCGGCGGCTCGCGGAGTCCGTCCGGCTCCTCGGCGCCACCGTCGTCGCGCACGACCCGTACGTCACGTCCGTCGACGACGGCACCGCACTCGTCGGGTTCGAGGAACTGCTCCGCGGGTCCGACGTGCTCTCTGTGCACGCACCGCTCACGCCGGACACGCGCGGAGTCATCGACGCCGACGCACTGCGCCTGCTCCCGCCGCACGCCGTCGTGGTCAACACGTCGCGCGGACCGCTGATCGTCCTCGCCGACCTGCTCGCCGCACTGCGCGAGGGCCGGCTGCGCGGAGCGGGTCTCGACGTGTTCGAGGTCGAGCCACCCGATCCTGAGCAGCTGCGTGACGTGCCCGGCCTGATCGCCACGCCGCACACGGCGTTCTACTCCGAGTCGTCGCTGAAGGAGTCGCAGCGCAAGGCGGCGACGCAGATCGTGAAGGTACTGCGCGGAGAGGCACTCGACTACCAGGTGCTGCCGTGAACGCACGACCGACCACTCGCGCAGCTGTCCCGTTCGGCCGATCAGAGGAGCAGATGTGAAGGAAGCCTTCGGCGTAGCCAGCACCGACTGGAAGGAAGGCATCAACTGGCCGAACGTGCGCGAGTGGCGGCTGCGCCGTGCACGCGAGGCGATGAGCAGGCACGGACTCGGCGCCATGCTGCTCATGTTCGACGAGAACATGCGCTACGTGTCGTCGACGTACACGCCCGGCTGGAACCGTCTCAAGCCCGGTCTGCGTTACGTCGTGCTCGTCGAGGGCAAGGAGCCGATCGTCTACGAGCAGGGCGACATCGGCCAGCATCTCAAGGTGCACAACCCCTGGATCCCGCACGAGAACATCAGGTACTCGTACTCGTGGATCAAGGGCGCCGCGGGTCCGGCGTCCGAGCGACAGGTGGAGAAGTTCACCCAGGCGCTGGTCAACGACCTCGAGGACGCCGGCGTCAGGGACCAGCCGCTCGGCGTCGACTTCATCGACATCAACATGATCCGTGCGTTCGAGCGCGTCGGCCTCACGTGGACCGACGGCATGACGCCGATGATGGAGGCGCGGGCGATCAAGAGCCCGGACGAGCAGAAGGCCGTCCGCATGGTCGGGTCGATCTGCGACACGCTCCACTACAAGTTCACGAACTTCATCAAGCCGGGCATGACGGAGAACGAGATCGCGGCGTTCGGCTTCGAGAACCTCTACAAGATCCCCGGCATGGAGGACGTCGAGGACGTCATCGTCTCGTCCGGTCCGAACGCGTGGCCCAACTGGCGCAACTTCTCCGACCGCATCGTCCGGCCGGGCGAGCTGGTGATCATCGACCTCGCGGCGCTCACCTGGAACGGCTTCAAGTCCTGCGTGTACCGCACGTACTGCGTCGGCGGGAAGCCGACCGACGAGCACAAGCAGTACTACGACCTCGCACACAAGTGGCTGTGGGACGCGATCGGCGCCGTCCGGCCGGGCGCGACGACGGCGGACATCGCCTCGCAGTGGCCGTCGGCCAAGGAGGTCTGGGGGTACGAGGAGGAGGACCAGGCGGCGGCCAACTTCTGGGGCCACGGCCTCGGCCTGGCGCAGTACGACCAGCCGGTCATCTCGCGCATCTGGTCGCTCGACTACCCGCAGGAGATCCAGGAGGGCATGGTCTTCGCACTGGAGACCCAGCACGGCAAGCTGCACGAGTTCGGCGTGCGCCTCGAGGAGATGCTGATCGTCAACGAGACCGGCGCCGAAGCCGTGTCGACGTACGCGTCGCACGAGATCGTCGCCATCGACTAGCGGCCGATGTCCGAGACCCGCACCGGCCTCTCCGGCGCCGTCCTCGACCTCTTCGATCCGCGGTGCCGCGACGCGGCCGTGGCGGGTGGCAAGGCGGCCGGACTGTGTCGCGCGCGGTCGGTCGGCCTGCCCGTCCTCCCCGGCGTGGTGGTGCCTGCCGGGGAGGCCACCGAGGCACTCGCCGCGGGCGCCAAGGCTCTCGGTGAACGCGGCAGTGGCGGAGCCCGCCGCGCGGCGATGACGGTCGCCGTCCGGCCCGCGCTCAGCGAGCAGCTGCGCGTCGCCGTGACCGCGCTCGGCGGCGACGTCGTCGTCCGCTCGTCCGCCGACGTCGAGGCGTCCGGGGAGTGGTCGGGGGCGTTCAGCACCTTCTCCGAGATCGGGCCGGACGACGCCGCGACGGCCGTGCGCGGCTGCTGGGCCTCGGCGTTCGGCGTCGACGCGCTCGACCGGGCCGAGCACACCGGACGGCCGCCGGAGAGCCTCGCCCTCGCGGTGCTGCTGCAGCCGCGTGTCGTCCCCGAGGTCGCCGGGCTCGCCCGGCTGGCGGACGGGGCGGTCACCGTCGAGGCCGTCGCCGGATCGCCGGCGGCGCTGATGGACGGGCACGCCGACGGCCACCGTGTCGTCGTCGCACCCGACGGCACGGTCGGCGGGTCCGGTCACGCGGTGCTCGACGAGGCCCGCGCGCGCGAGGTCGCGGCGCTCGTCCGGCGTGTGCACGACAGGCTGGGCCACGGTGTCGTCGAGTGGGCGTGGACCGGCGGCGGGCTGGTCCTGCTGCAGAGCATGCCCGCGCCGGAGACCGCGCCTCCCCCACCCGCGCCGGTCACCCGCCTCGCCGAGCTCGACACACGAGCCGCCGACCGCGTCGCCGCGCTCGCACTGGCCTTTCCCGGCGGCGCCTGCGACGAGCTGGTGTTCCCGTGGCTGCTCGGCGCGCGCACCGTACCGGCGATACCACCCGCAGCCGCGTCGCACGCCGTCGACCTCGACGGGCTGCGCCGGCTCGCCGGCGAGCTGGCCGCGCGGGTCTGGGCTACCTCGGCGAGCGAGGCCGTCACCCGCAGTAGCGACCTGCTGCGCGCGTTGCGCGGCGACGCCCCGGGTGCGGCACTGGCGACGCTCGACGAGCTCGCCGTACCCGATGCCGACGGCGGTTCCGAGCTCCTCGCGCTGATGCTCGCGGTCGGTGAGCGGCTGGCGGCGGACGGCCGGCTGCGTCGTGCGTCCGACGTCTTCGGCTGCGACGCCGCCGACCTGGCCCGTGCGGCGGGCACGGCGGGTCACCAGTCGTGGGCGGGCGCGCGTCGCTGGGAGCCGTTCCTCGCGGCGGTCACCCAGACCCGCGGCACCACGGTCGGCGGCATCGGCGCTGCGGCCGGCATCGGCGCCGGCCGCGCACGGGTGGCCGGTGGTGCAGTACCGTCCGGACGCGGCGCCCGTGAGGTCGTCGTCGCCACGGCGCCGACCCCCTCGCTCTCGCCGTTGCTCTGGGACGCCGCCGCGCTCGTCACCGTCACCGGCTCGGCCGCGGCCCACGTGATCGAGGTGGCGAGGTCGCTCGGCGTCCCCGCGGTCGTCGCGAGCCAGGACCTCCCGCCGCTGCCTGACCTCGACGGCGCTCTGCTGGCGGTCGACGGCGACACGGGCACCGTGTCGTACCACCGCCCCACCCCGTGACAATCCAAGGAGCACCATGAACGCCGTACGCGTCGCCTCGGTCGGACTCGGCTGGTGGGGGCAGGTCCTGGCAGATCGCGCGGGCAACGCCGGACTGCAGATCGTGTCGTGCTTCGCGCGCAGCGATCACGCGCGCGACGACTTCGGCAGCAAGAACCACTGCCGGCAGGCCGACTCGCTCGACGCGGTGCTGGCCGACCCGGAGGTCGAGGCGGTCCTCGTCGCCACCCCGCACTCGACGCACGCCGGCATCGTCGAGGCGGCCGCGACGGCCGGCAAGCACGTGTTCGTCGAGAAGCCGTTCACCCTGACCGTCGCCGAGGGCAGGCGCGCGGTCACCGCGGCCGAGCAGGCCGGCGTCGTCCTGCAGGTCGGGCACAACAGGCGACGCCAACCGGCCACGCGGCGACTCAAGGACCTCGTCGGGTCGGGCGCACTCGGCGTCGTCCACCACCTCGAGGCGAACCTCTCCAAGCCGAGCGGCCTCGACCCGCGGACGGGCTGGCGCGGTGACCCCGCGGAGAGCCCGGCAGGCGGGATGACCGGCCTCGGCGTCCACATGGCCGACAACCTGATCTACCTCGCCGGCAGGCCGTCCAGGCTCGCGGCGTTCAGCCGCCGGCATCTCGGCCTCGGCATGCTCGACGACGTCACCTCGGTCACGATCGAGTTCGAGTCCGGCGCCCTGGGCGTCCTGTCCACGTCGATGGTCGTCCCGGACGTCGCACGGACGGCCGTCCACGGCACCGAGGCCGCGGCGTGGAACGAGGTCGACGGCGCGCGCTTCTACTTCCAGGTGGTGGGTGAGAAGGAGCGGTCGGAGCAACAGGTGGAGACCCTCGACACCATCGAGGACGAGCTGACCGAGTTCGCGGCCTGCGTACGGGGCGATGCCACCCCGGAGACCGACGGACGAGCCGCGCTCGAGGTGGTCGCCGTCCTGGAGGGCATCGTCGAGAGTGTCACCACCGCCCGCGTCGTCGACCTGGACGAGATCCGCGCGAGGAAGTAGCGGTCAGGCCTCGAGGAGGTGGCGGGAGCTCTCCAGCGTCTTGAGCGTCAGGTCGAGGTGACGGCGCGACAGCTTGGCGGCCGCTCCGGCGTCGTGCCTGCGCAGGACGTCGATGAACTCGTGGTGCTCCTTGTTGGCTTCCTTCATCTGCACCGGCCGCGACTGGATGGCCAGGCCGACGTACATGGCGGCGAGGTCGCGCAGCGTGCGCAGGATGTCGAGCAGGTACTTCGAGTCGACGTCCTGGATGAGGACGCCGTGGAACTGGCGGTTGAGATCGGCCCAGCGGCCGGGGTCGTCCTCGGCCTCCATCTGGGTCATCAGGTCCTCGGCGTCGGCGAAGGTCTCCTCGGTGATGACCTTGGTCGCCTGCCGCATGGCCTCGGGCTCGAGCATCTTGCAGATGTCGTGGATCTCGCGCGTCTCGTCGTACGACAGGCGGTGGACGATCGCACCACGGTGCGGGTCGAGGCGGATGAGCCCCTCGGTTGCCAGGTCGCGCAGCGCCTCGCGGACGGGGGTCGTGCTCACCTGGAGGTCGCGGGCGACATCGGCCTGGACGAGGCGGAAGCCACCGGGGATGGTCCCGCGGAGGATCGCCTGACGCAGTGAGTCCTTGACGTACTCGTGGGCCGTCTTACGACCCGCCAGGCTGGCGGCGATCTCCATTACCACCACCGCCTCTTTCCGTTCCGTACTCTCGAATATGACCGTGCAGACGACCGCATCTTTACCTGGAACCTCTCACACTACGACAACGCACATCGTCAGGCGTCGACGATCGCAGCTGTGTCGATCGTGGAGTATATAAAGGCCATCATATCAAACCTGCACGCTGATCATCTTACCTGGCACACACTCGACGACAGCTCAACCGCGCGTCGTGTCGGGCTGAACGGGCGTCACATCCGGTCGATAGCAGCCAGGTCGTCGACCGTGAGCCGCCAGTCGACGGCCGCGGCGTTCGCGCGGACCTGATCCGGCCGTGTCGCGCCCGCGATCACCGACACCACCATCGGACGCGCCGCGAGCCAGGCGAACGCGAGCTCGAGGAGGGTGTGGCCGCGTTCCGCGGCGAACGCCGACAGGCGCGCGACCCGGTCGAGGTTCTCGTCGGTGAGGCCGAGGTGCGGGCGGTTCGGCGCGAAGTTCGCCAGCCGCGAGTCCGCCGGCGCCGGCCTGTCCTTGCCGTACTTGCCGGTGAGCAGTCCACCGGCCAACGGGAAATACGGCAGGAACGTGACGCCGTTCCTCTCGCACACCTCGAGCACCCCGCGCTCCGGCTCGCGGGACAGCAGGCTGTACTCGTTCTGCACGCTCACGAACGACGCGTCGCCCTGCCGGCCGCCGGCGGCGACCACCTCCTCGAGCTGGGCGGTCGTGAAGTTGGAGCAGCCGATCTCGCGCACCTTGCCGGCCTTGATCAGCTCGGTCAGCGCGCCGAGGGTCTCCTCGATCGGCGTGTCCGGGTCGGCCGGTGGATCTGGTAGAGGTCGATGTAGTCGGTGCCCAGCCGGCGCAGGCTGTCGTCGCACGCGAGGTGAGTCCAGCGGCGACTGCCGCCCCTGTTCCGCGGGTCGTCGCCCATCGGGTTGCCGAACTTCGTCGCGACCACGACCCTCTCGCGACGTGACCTCAACGCCTTGCCGAGGAACTCCTCAGAGCGACCGTGCCCGGAGAACGGGAGGTCGCCGTACCCGTACCGGTCCGACGTGTCGAAGAAGTTGATGCCGGCGTCGAGCGCAGCGTCGACCACGTCGCCTGCCCGCCGTTCGTCGATCTTGCGCGCGAACTGGTTGCAGCCCACGCCGACCAGCGACACGGACAGGGAACCGATCGAACGAGTCTCCATGATGGTGAGTCGGCGGCGGGAGTTGCACCCGCCGCCGCTCGTAGAACCGTGCGTGACACTCTCGCGTCACACGGCTCCCGTCGTCGAGCCGCTGGGGAGTGCACCGTGTTGCCAGTGGGTGAATAGTCCCGGCTGGTTGGTGGC
>WHST01000054.1 GCA_009379955.1 Streptosporangiales bacterium
CCCGACCTACCCGTCGGACAGTTCCGCGGCCGCATCAACCACGCCATCGCCAAGTTCGACCCCACCGGCGCGGAAGAACACAAGGACCGCGCCTTCGAGGACCGGACCCTGTGGCACCGGCCCGACCCCGGCGAGACCGGGGTCCTCGTCCTACGTGGACCCGCGGAACAGACCACCAAGGTATTCAACCTGGTCGACGACCTCGCCCACCAGCAGATCCCCGGCGATGACCGGACCCTGGACCAGCGCAGGTTCGACGCCTTCGTCGACCTCGTCCTCGACGACCACGTCCGGCGGAACGTCACCACTCTTGTGGAGGTGACCGTCCCGGTCGACACCCTGCAGGGTGGTTCGAACCCGGCCGAGCTGCGCGGCTACGGACCCGTCTCCGCGTCCACCGCCCGAGCGCTCATCACTGGCGAGCGGGTCTCGTGGCGGCGGCTCGCGTACGACCGGGACACCGGGGTGCTCGCCGCCGTCGGGGACAAGACCTACCGCGCCGGAGACCTCGCCGGGCTCCTGGCCGCGCCGGTCGAGGCACCGCTGCCCGCCGAACCGCGATACACGCCCAGTGCCCGGCTCGCCAGGTTCATCAAGGCGCGGGACGTGACCTGCCGGTTCCCCGGCTGCACCCGCAAGGCCCGTCGGACCGAGCTCGACCACACTGTCCCCTGGGCCAAGGATGGGCCCACCGCCGCCGCGAACCTGCACTGCCTCTGCAAACGGCACCACCGGATGAAAGACGAGAACACCGGCTGGTCCCTGAAGGCCCACCCCGACGGATCCGTCACCTGGACCTCACCCACCCGACGGACCTACACCCAACATCCCCATGATTACGGCGACACCTGACTAGCGAAGGTCAGTTGTCCTACGAGCGGGCTCACATCGCCGGAGAGGTCACGTCGGGGAGAGCAGGGTGCGCAGGCGCTCCGCCACGGTGTCCCAGCGCCACTCGCGCTCGATCCAGGCGCGGCCGCGCCTGCCCATCTCCGCGGCCGCGACCGGGTCGCGGAGCAGCTCGACGATCCGCTCGGTGACTCCGGCCGGCGAGTGGCCGTCGACGAGGTAGCCGGTGTCGCCGTGGCGCACCGCGTCGGCGGAGCCGCCGGAGTCGCCCGCGACGACGGGGAGCGCGCAGGCGGCCGCCTCGAGGAACACGATGCCGAGCGCCTCGACGTCCATGCCGGCGAGGCGGGTACGGCACGGCATCGCGAAGACGTCGCCCGCGTCGAAGTGCGCGGGCAGCTCCGCCCACGGCACCGAACCGGTGAACGTGACCGCGTCGTCGACGCCGAGTTCTCGCGCGAGCCGGGTGAGGCGCGCGCGCAGCGGGCCGCCGCCGACGAGCAGCAGCGCGGCGTCCGGCACGGCCCTGCGGATCTCCGGCCAGGCGCGGACCAGGGTGTCCTGGCCCTTGCGCGGCACCAGTCGCGACACGCAGACGACCACGGGCCGGTCGGTCAGGCCCCACCGCGCGCGGACCTCGACCCCTCCCGCGCCCGGACGGAACAGGGTGTCGTCGACGCCGGGTGCGAGCCGCACGAGCCGCGCCGCGGCGGCACGCGACAGGGCAGGGGCGATGCGTCGCCTGGTGTACTCGCCGACGTACGTGACGACGTCGACGTCGTCGCCGATCCTGCGCAGCAGGCTGCGCGCTCCCGGCAGCGACGCCCAGCCGGCCTCGTGCCCGTGGGTCAGCGCCACGGCGCGCCGCACTCCCGCGGCCCGCAGGCCGCGGGTGAGCAGCCCGAGCGGGGCGGCGGCGCCGTACAGCACCGAGTCGGCGCCGTGGGCGCGGACGAGCTCGCGTGCGCGCCCGGCGACCGCGGGGACGGGGAGCATCAGCGACGTGGGATGCCTGACGACCTCGAACCCCTGGTCCCGGTCGAACGCCTCCGCACCGCGCCACGCCGGCGCGTAGACGACCGGATCGTCGAGCCTGCCGCACAAGGCGTGCACGAACGCCTGGATCCCGCCGGGGCGGGGTGGGAAGTCGTTGGTGACGACGAGCGTCCTGGCCATCGGCTCAGCATGCCAGCCGCGGCATGCGGGTCAGTGGAGCCGGGCCTGGAGGTACGACCGCCAGCCGTGCAGGAACGCCGAGCGCGACACCTTCAGCGTCGACCTGAGCACCCGATCCTGGTCGGCCTTGCTCGTGCTCGGCTGGTCGGCCATCCCCCGGTAGACCGCCAGCAGCTTGTCCTCGCCGTAGCGGAACGCGATGTACCTCGCGGCGAGCCACGCGGCCTCGTACGCCTGGTCGACCCACTCGCCGCGGAAGTCCGCCTCCACCGGCAGGTCGTCCGGCAGGTCGCCGCGCCTCACCTCCGCCCCGAGCTCCTGGGCGATGCGGCGCGTCGACAGGCCGCTGTCCTTCCAGCCGACGTAGTCGGCCATGCCCTCGGAGACCCAGATCGGCACGGCGCCGAGCGAGCCGGTGGCGACGTGGGTGAGCTCGTGGGCCAGCACGACCTCGCGGCCCGTCGAGTCCATCTTCTGCCACGCCGTGGGGTTGACGACGACCCGCTCCCACCGCTGCATCGCGCCGGAGGCGTCGACGGCCGAGCCGCCGGTCGCGACGGCGGCGAGCGAGGCGATGTTCTCGGTGCCGGTCAGCTCGCCGGCGCCCGAGGTGTCGGGCGGGACGACGACGACCACGCCCCGCGCCCAGTCGCCGCGCCAGACGTCGTCGACGCGGGGGATGGCCGCGGCCGCCTGGTCGCGGATCTTCGCCAGCTCCTCGCGCGACCGGTCGACGCCGACGACGACCACGCGTCCGCTTCGCACGGAGAGAGTCCTGCCCAGATCCCACGGCTCGGTGTGCGTGTCCTTCGGGGTGATCGCGGTGATGCGCCAGCCGTTCGTCCGCTCGGCGACCTGGACCTGGTGGCTCACGACGGCGCGCTGGCCGGGCAGACCCGCGAACGTGTACGTCGTGTACACGACGTAGTCCCAGCTCTCCGCGCCCTTGGTGTCGTGTCGGTGCGCGCTCTTCGGGTCGATCGTGTACGTCCAGCTCGCGAGCGACGCGCCGCGGACGTTGTCGTAGAAGGTCCGCTGGTCGGCGAGCAGGGCCGTGGCGCTCTTGTCGATCGCGCCGACGAAGCCGGGCCGGTCGGCCCGCATCAGCGCCTTCGAGCGCGCGGCCAGCAGTTTCCGGACGTCGGACGCGGGACCGTGCGTGGACGACGCGCTCGAGCTGAGCGTGGCCGTCGCGCTCGGCAGCGTCGCGCGGTGACTCGGTGACGAGGCGTCCGCGGGGCCCCCGTTGCCGCCGCCGCAGGCCACCAACCCGGCCATCGAGACGGTGACGGCGACAGCGCGCACGGCCGCGCCACCGAGGCGCACCGGGTGCGCGAGGGTGGGAGCAGAACGTGAGCCCTCGCGGCGCCGGCACCTCATCGCGACGATGGTACGAGCAAGCCCCGGTCAGGCGTACCTCTCACCCGACCGGGGCTCGTTGTCGTCGCTCTCCGTGTCAGCCGGGTCGTACGGCGCCGGCGTAGTTGCTGCTGTAGTAGCTGTTGTTGATGCTCGCGTACGAGACGACCTTGCCGCTGCTCGGCGCGGCGATCATCTGGCCACTCCCCACGTAGAGGCCCACGTGGTGGATCGGGTTGCCGAAGAACACCAGGTCACCCGGTGCAAGCTGCGACTTGCTCACCTGCGGGCCGCTGCTGAACTGCGACCGCGAGGAGTGGGGCAGGGACACGCCGCCCCTGCGCCACGACGCCATGGTCAGCCCCGAGCAGTCGTACGAGCCGGGGCCCTCTGCGCCCCACTGGTACGGCTTGCCCAGCTGCTGCTCCGCGAACGCGATCGCGGCACCCGCCCGGCCGCTCGCCGGCGGCAGGTCGACGTCGGACCGGTCGCCGCGCGAGGCACTGTCATCGTTGCGACCCGCCGCTTCGAGGCGCTCGAGGAGCGTCTTCTGCTTCGCCAGCGTCGCGACGACCGTGGACCGCTTGTCCTTGATCCGCTTCGCGATCTTCTGCTGGTCCCTCAGCGCGGAGTCCGCCGCGGTGCGCTGGGCCGTGAGTATGCGGTTGGCCTGGCCGAACTTGGCGATCTGCCGGTGGTCCTGCGTCGAGAGCTGCTCGAGGCTGGCGGCCTTGTCGACGAAGTCCTGCGGGGTCTTCGCCGTGGCGAGCGCAGCGAGGTCGGAGGCGCCGCCCATGTACGCGGACGCGGCGAGCAGCGAGACGTTCCTGCGCAGCCGTTCGACCTCAGCCTGCTTCGTGGTCGCCTTCTTCTTCAGCGAGGCGACCTTGCGCTTGGCGTCGGCGAGGTGGACGCGGGCCTCGTCGTAGTCCTCGGTGACCTTGGAGACCGTCTCGCTCAGCGAGTCGACCTTCTTCTGCACCGTGTCGAGGTCTTCCTTCGGCTCCGCCATCGCGGCGCCCGGGGCGGCCACGGCGAGCGCCATCGCCGCGGCGATGGCGAGCAGGCGCACGGCGCCGGTTGTCCTGCGGGGGTCGGTCGCTGGTGATGCACGGTGGAGCAGGGCACGCACGATCCGTGCCGGTGAGTACCAGTGGTCGCGATCAGCCCAGACCCGGGGCGGTCCATGCCGTGTCGCCACAGGCGACTCCGCCTTCCTCTACGAGCCGCCTACCGGGTGAGCTGACGGGTTCGGGCTGGGAAGACGCCCGCGACGCGCGGACGCGTCGTTAACCCCATGGGGGAGGGTGGTTCCCCGGCTCCATCGTCGACCTCTGTTGGGGGCGTCGACGACGAACTCGGCGGGAGCGGGTCGCGCCGCCCGGGGCAGGCGGTCGGGGTACGACCTTGCTCGGATCCGCACTGTAGTAACCGTTCCGTGATGAAGTCAAAGAGACCCACCGGCCGCCGCGCACCTCACCCGAATTTCACCGTAAGTAACACCAACGGCCCCGACCTGGGATTATCTCCCGACCAATCGATCACAGATCGTGATGTGGGCCGCACGGGCGGTGAGTCGACGGGGTGCCGGTGTCGCTTCGTGGCGGCGGTCTCACGCGGTGCCGGCGGCGCGGCTCCCGCCGGGTGACCCGCCGGCCCGCGCGTCGCCGACGACGAGCCGCAGCGGCGGCACGAGCCCCGACTCGGCCAGCACCCCGAGCGCCGCCCGCTCTCCCTCGTCGATGTGGACGCTCCCGGGAGTCGAGCCGAGCAGGGCGGTCACCACGCAGTCGTCGCACCCGATGTCACGCATCTCGCAGCGGTCACAGTCGATCAACACGCGGGCCTCCTCCGGCAGTTCGTGGTCGTGTGAGCTGTCGGCAAGGACGCTAACGACCCCCACTGACAGAACCCCAGGTCGGCGCGTGGCCCGGCTCAGGGCAGGTGCTGCCCGAGGGTGTCCGCGGAGACCGGGACGGCGCCCGCCTGCCTGGCCGACGCGGCGACCTCGGCGTCGGAGGAGACCACGACGACGCGGCGGCCCCGCGGCTCGGCGCCGACCAGCTCGGCGATGACGTCGTCCGCGGTCACGCCGGCCGGGCTGAAGACCACGCGCACCCCGCGTGGCGCCTGGGTCGGCACCCGGCCGCCGAGGTCGGCGCCGTCGAAGACGCAGGTGACCTCGGCACGGGTCTGGGCGGCGACGATGCCGAGGCCGCCGAGCAGCCGGGCGCGCTGGTCGGCCAGGGCGAGGTCGGGCCAGTACGTCTTGGTCACGTTGTAGCCGTCGACGACGAGGTGCGCCTGCGGGGCGGCGAGGAGCCGGTCGAGGCGCCCCGGCTCGCCGGTCCGCTCGACCTCGACCCGTTCCGCGGCGGCGTACCTCGCCGCCACCGCGTCGGCCGGCCGGTCGCTGACCGACGGCAGGGCGAGCTCCCTGCGCAGCCCCTGCGCGGCGTCGACGAGCGCGTCGACGAGGACGGCGAGCCGGACGGTGTCGTCGGTACGCTCCGCCCGTCCCGCGCGCCGCGCGGACTCCAACTGCCCCTCGAGCTCGGTCGCCCGGGCGCGGAGCCGGCGCGTCTCGGCGTCGGCGGCCGCCACCGACGCGCGCGCCCCCTCCCGGTCCTTGTCGGCGCCGGCGCGCGCCTCCTCTGCGGTCCGCTCGGCGTCTCGCGTACGGGTGCGTTCCTCGTGGATGCGGGTGCGGAGCCGGCGCACCTCGGCCCGCAGGGCGTCGACCTGCGCGGTCAGCTGGACGATCTCGCGGTCCTTCTCCTCCTCGACCGCCGCCAGCCGCGCACGCAGGCGCTCGACCTCACCGTCGTCGTGACGTCGCCGCGCGTCGCGCTCCATCAGGTCGCCGGCGCCCGCCACGAGGTCCTCCCAGCCGGACGGGCGCAGCAGGTACGCGGCCGCGGCGACGTCGGCGGGGTCGACGGCGACCGGCGTCTCCCCCGCCTCGACCGCGGCCGCCAGGTCGGGGTCCGCGGCGCGCAGGGCGTCGGCCACGAGCGCGCGGAACGCCTCGTCGCGCTCCAGCGCCGCGGCGATCTGCGCGCCGGCGAGGCGTGCCCGGCGGCGCGGCTCGAACCGCGCGATCCGCCGCAGCGAGGCCGGCACGTCGTCGGGCGCGAGCGCGCCGAGCCGGTCCGCCGCGCGTTCGACCAGGCGGCGCCGTACCGGCTCGGGGAGCACCTCAGCCCGTCGCAGCCGTCATCGCGCGCCCTCCCCGGCGTCGGGTGCACGGACGGGCGTGTCGGTCGCCTCGGGACGCGGGACGAGCTCGATCTGGTCGGCCGAGCCGCACCAGCGGCACGCCACCCGCTCGATCGTGTCGGTGAGCACCCGGCGCTCCTCGACCCGCGCCTCGCCGGACAGGTCGGCGTGCAGGAACTCCTCGGTGCGGGACGTGCGCGTGACGTCGAACCTGGTCAGGTTGCCGCACTGCGCGCAACGCCACCGGGTGTCCGCCGTCGGCCAGCTGATCACCGCGCCACACTCCCTCTCCTCGTTCCATCCGGGCACCACGAGCCTACGGCGCGGCGATCGCGGGCACGCGGCGTGTTGTCACGGGTCCTGTCGGTGGCGCGACCTAACGTCCCACTCGTACCCCGAGATCGAACGCGCGTGAGGTGGACGATGCCGGCCGAGCGGCGAGGATCGGTGGCCACGCAGACCACCTTCGACGAGCTCGGCACGCCCCTGCGCGAGGTCACGTTCGTCATCGTCGACCTCGAGACCACCGGTGGCGCGCCGGCCGACGCCGGCATCACCGAGATCGGTGCGGTCAAGGTGCGCGGCGGTGAGGTGCTCGGCGAGTTCGCCTCCCTCGTCGACCCCGGCGAGGGCGTGCCGCCGTTCATCCAGGTGCTCACCGGCATCACCGACGCCATGGTCGCGGGCGCGCCCAGGCTCGCCGGTGTGCTGCCCGCGTTCCTGGAGTTCGCGCGGGGCGCCGTGCTCGTCGCCCACAACGCGCCGTACGACGTCGGGTTCCTGAAGGCCGCCTGCCACCTCAACGGTCGCGCGTGGCCGGGCTTCGCCACCGTCGACACCGCGCGGCTGGCGCACGGCCTCGTCACCCGCGACGAGGTGCCCAACTGCAAGCTGGCGACCCTCGCCCGCCACTTCAGGTCCGGCACCGTGCCCTGCCACCGCGCGCTGGCCGACGCGCGCGCCACCGTCGACGTCCTCCACGCCCTGCTCGAACGCCTCGGCCCGCTCGGCGTGCAGTCGCTCGAGGAGCTCACCACGTTCTCCTCGCGGGTGACCCAGGACCAGCGGCGCAAGCGGCACCTCGCCGAGCCGCTGCCGTCGGCGCCCGGCGTCTACGTGTTCACCGACGCCAGGGGCCGCACCCTCTACGTCGGCAAGAGCCGCGACGTCCGCACCCGCGTCCGCCAGTACTTCACCGCCGGCGAGATGCGCAAGCGCATGCGTGAGATGGTCGCGCTGGCCGAGGGTGTGACGGCGATCGAGTGCGCCACCCCGCTCGAGGCCGAGGTCCGCGAGCTGCGCCTCATCGCCGAGCGCAAGCCGCCGTACAACAGGCGGTCGAGGTTCCCCGAGCGGGCGTCGTGGCTGAAGCTCACGGTCGAGCCCTTCCCGCGGCTCTCGATCGCCAGGACCGTGCAGGACGACGACGCCACCTATCTCGGCCCCTACGGCTCCCGCCGCACCGCCGAGCACGTCATGTCCGCGCTGTACGAGGCGTTCCCGCTCCGGCAGTGCACGGCCAGGCTCAGCCCCCTGCGTCCGAGCCCGGCGTGCGTGCTGGCGGAGATGCACCGCTGTGGCGCGCCGTGCGACGGCCGGCAGTCGGTCGACGACTACGCGGTGGTGGCCGCCGCGGTCGGCGACGCGATGCGCGCCGACGTCCGTACGGTCGAGCACACCATCCGCGCCCGCATCGACGCCCTCTCCGCCCAGCAGCGCTACGAGGACGCCGCCGTGCACCGCGATCGGCTCGCGGCGTACGTCCGCTCCGCCGCGCGCACCCAGCGCCTCGTCGCGCTCACCGGCTGCCCGCAGATCGTCGCGGCGCAGCCCACGGGGCACGGCGGCTGGGAGCTGGCCGTCGTCAGGCACGGCCGGTTCGCCGGGGCGGCACGCGTACCGCCCCGGGCGCATCCCCGGCCGTACATCGACGCGCTCGTGACGTCCGCCGAGGTGGTGGTACCCGCGGTCGGGCCGACTCCCGCCGCGTCGGCGGAGGAGTCCGAGTGCGTGCTCCGCTGGCTCGAGACCACCGGCACCAGGCTCGTCGACGTCCAGGGCACCTGGGCGCTACCGGCGCAGAGCGCGATCGCGGCCAGGGTGCGCCTCGACCGCGCCGCCGCCGACGGCTCGGCCACCCTGCACGCCGTCGACGACACCCGCCCGCTCGCGACCCGCCACCAGCCGACGGCCACACTGGGTTCCTCTCAGCGCTGAAGGAGGTCCCGGCGTGATCACCGCGATCGTGCTCGTCCGCGCCGACGTCGCCCGCATCCCCGAGGTCGCCGAGCGGCTCGCCGAGCTGCCCCAGGTGAGCGAGGTCTACTCGGTCACCGGCGAGTTCGACCTCGTCGCCATGGTCCGGGTGCGCCACCACGACGACCTCGCCGACGCGATCCCCGGCGGGCTCAACAAGGTCGACGGCGTCATCCACACCGAGACCCACGTGGCGTTCCGCACGTACTCCAGGCACGACCTCGACGCCGCCTTCGCCCTCGGCTTCGACACCCCGGGCTGAGCCGGACCGACCAGGCTCAGGACACCGCGCGGCGCGTGGCCTCGGCCCAGCGCTCGAGGAGGTCGGTGGTGGCGCCCGAGTCGATCGCCTCGGCGGCAGTCGACACACCGGCCCGCAGCCGTCCCTCGAGGGGATCTGCCGACGGCTCGGCGACGGCCAGGGCCGCGGCGGCGTTGAGCAGCACGGTGTCGCGCACCGGGCCGCCCTTGCCGGCGAACACGTCGCGGGCGACGCCGGCGTTGAACGGCGGATCGCCGCCGGTCAGGTCGGCCGGCTCCGACCGGGGGAAGCCGATGTCGGCGGGATCGAACGTCGTGCGGTCGACCACACCCTCGTGCACGACGTAGACCGTCGACGTCGTGGTGGTGGTCAGCTCGTCGAGGCCGTCGTCGCCGCGGAACACCAGCGCCTCGCACCCGCGGTCGGCGAGCACGCCGGCCAGGATCGGGGCCATGCGCGCGTCGGAGACGCCGACGGCGTTGGCCGTGGCGTGCGCGGGGTTGGTGATCGGGCCGAGGAAGTTGAAGACGGTCGGGATGCCGAGCTCGCGTCGCGTCGTCGCGGCGTGCCGGAACCCCGGGTGGTAGAGCGGCGCGAAGCAGAAGCCGAGGCCGAGCTCCGCGATGATCGCGGCGTTGGCCTCCGGCGGCGGGTCGATGACGACGCCGAGCTGCTCCAGCAGGTCGGCCGCGCCGCACGCCGACGACGCCGCCCTGTTGCCGTGCTTGACGACCCTCGCCCCCGCGGACGCCGCCACGAGAGCACCCATGGTGGAGAGGTTGACGGTGTTCCTGCGGTCGCCGCCGGTGCCCACGAGGTCGACGACGTCGGCAGGCGCATCGAGCGGCGTGGCGTGGTCGAGCATCGCCGCGGCGAAGCCGGCGACCTCCTCGACCGTCTCGCCCTTGGTACGCAGGGCGACCACGAGCCCCGCGATCTGCGCCGGCGTGGCCCCGCCCGTCATCACCTCGTTCATCGCCCAGCGCGTGTCGGCGGCGCTGAGGGACTCCGCGGCGAGCAATCGGTTGAGCAGCGCGGGCCAGCTCGGCGCACCCGGCGACGTCATGTCAGTGGCCGGACGCGGGGAGCGGCGCGGGCGACGAGCCCTCGGTGAGCGTGGCGCCCAGCGCCCCACGCAGCAGGCGTGCCGCCTCGGCGGCGAGGCCCACCGGCTCGAGCGGGTAGGAGACGACCCCGTCGGCCTGCGACCAGTTGGCCAGCCAGGCGTCCTGGGCGCGGCCGATGAGGACGAGGATCGGCGGGCAGCGGAAGACCTCGTTCTTCGCGGCCCGGCACACGCCGAGACCGCCGGCGGGCGTCGCCTCGCCGTCGAGGACGGCGAGATCGATGCCGCCCGCGTCGAGCATCTTGCGGACGGCGGGCTCGGTCGCGGTCTCGAGGTACTCGACGCGCGGCAGGTCGGCCGCGGGACGCCGGCCGAGCGCGAGCTTGACCCGTTCCCTGATACTGGAGTCGTCGCTGTAGAGGAGCACGGTGCAACCGCCGGAGGCAGCCGGTACGGTCACCGTCGGCTCGGGTGCCGCCTCGGGCGTCGGGTCGTCGTCGCTCATGCCGCAGTCCTCGGGTGTCGATTCGGCGCGGACGGGTGTATGTACACCCCGCCTCGGATGCTACCGGGAGGCGTGCCGCCGTCACGTCGTGGTCTATCGGGGGGTCGCGCCGCCGAAGTCGGCAGCGAGCGCAATAATGCGTTCGTGGCCACCACCTCCGCACCGCGCAGGGCTCCTGCGCACTCGTCCCACCGACCCAACACGGTCAGCGTGGGCACCATCGTCTGGCTCGCGTCGGAGCTGATGTTCTTCGCGGCACTGTTCGCGATGTACTTCACGATCCGCTCGGTCAACCTCAGCCAGGGCAACGAGTGGCCGCCGATCCATCTCGACCTCCCCTACGCAGCCGTCAACACGCTGATCCTGGTGCTCTCCTCGGTGACCTGCCAGGCGGGCGTCTTCGCCGCGGAGAAGGGCAACGTCCGCGGCCTGCGGTTCTGGTTCCTCGTCACTCTCGCCATGGGGTTCGTGTTCGACGCCGGTCAGGCATACGAGTACACCAACCTCATCCTCGAGCAGGGCCTCACGTTCGGTGCGAGCGACCCGGCGGTGGGTGCGTACGCCTCGGTCTTCTACCTCACCACCGGCTTCCACGGGCTGCACGTCTTCGGCGGTCTCGTCGCCTTCGTGTTCATGCTGGGCCGCACCTACGCGGCCAAACGCTTCACGCACGAGCAGGCCGTGAGCGCGATCGTCGTGTCCTACTACTGGCACTTCGTCGACGTCGTGTGGATCGGGCTGTTCGCCACCATCTACCTGCTCCCCCTCATCCAGTGACACCCCAGGAGGCTGGTGTGAAACGTTGCTCTGCTACGCGGCGCCCAGGACGGCCATTGGCGGCGTTGTCGGAGCTCGCAAGTACGCCCAGTACGAGCTCGTCCTCCGCCACCGCAACTGACCGCCCTGAGCGCCGCTCGCGACGAGCACGCTTCACACCAACCTCCTAGCGCGTGAGGACGGCACCCGTGACGACGAGGAAGCGAGCGGTGACCACTCGCACCGGATGGCGGCGGCGGCCACTGTCGCGCTACGTGCTGCTGCTGATCGCGCTCGTGGCGGTGGGCGGCTTCTACGCGAGCGTCGACGAGACGCCGGCGAAGCAGGCCGCGGCCGCGGAGACCCCGAGCAAGGAGCAGATCGCGCAGGGCAAGGCGCTCTTCCAGACCAGCTGCGCCACCTGCCACGGCCTCAGCGGTCAGGGCACGGAGACCGGCCCGAACCTCACCGGCGTCGGCGCGGCGGCCGTCGACTTCCAGGTCGGCACCGGCCGCATGCCGCTCGCCGCCCCCGGCCCGCAGGCGCCCCGCAAGGAGCCCCGCTTCACCCAGGCGCAGATCGACGCGATGGCGGCGTACGTCCAGTCGCTGTCCCCCGGCCCGGAGATCCCCGAGGGCGTCGACGAACGCTACGACGAGGCCGACCTCGCCCTCGGCGGCGAGCTGTTCCGCGCCAACTGCGCGCAGTGCCACAACTTCGCCGGCTCGGGCGGGGCGCTGACCAACGGCAAGTCCGCGCCGTCGCTCATGGGAGTGCAGCCCAAGCACATCTACGAGGCGATGGAGACCGGCCCGGAGAACATGCCGGTCTTCGGGGAGCGCACCCTCACCCCCGACGAGAAGCTCGCGGTCATCAAGTACATCAAGGCGATCGAGGAGGAGCCCAACCCAGGCGGGGCCGGGCTCGGCCGGATCGGGCCGGTCAGCGAGGGCCTGATCATCTGGCTGCTCGGGATCGGGCTGTGCATCGCCGGCGCGATGTGGATCACAGCCAAGAAGAAGACGGACTGAGATGGCTGACAACGACAACGGGCAGGCCGACCCCTTCGATTCGCCGGCCGGGTCGAAGCGCCGCTTCGGCGGCACCCCGACGTCGGCCGAGGTGGCCGAGTCGCTCGCCGCGCGCCGCAGGGCCGAGCGCGGCGACCGCGCCCGCTCGGCCGAGGCTCCGCCCGAGCGCGAGATGACCGAGGAGGAGGCCAGGCGCGGTGAGCGCCTGGTCGCCACCTGGTTCGTGGTCGCGTTCCTGGCCGGCGTCGCCTTCCTCGTCTTCTACTGGCTCGTCCCGACCCACGACGCCGTGTCCGCCAGCCTCTCCAACAAGCTGCTCGGCACGTGCCTGACGATCGCCCTGTTCGGCCTCGCCATCGGCATCGTGCTGTGGGTGCGCAAGCTCATGCCGAACAAGGAGATGACCGACGAGCGGCACGAGCTGCGGTCGAGCGACGAGGACCGCGAGCAGTTCGCCGACTACTTCGTCGACACCGCCGAGTCGACCCAGATCACCAAGCGGCCGCTGCTGCGCCGCACCCTGCTGCTCGCGGCCGCGCCGCTCGGCCTGGCTCCGCTGTGGCTGCTGCGCGACCTGGGCCCGCTGCCGGACAAGGACCTGTTCACCCAGCCCTGGCGCAAGGGCATGCGCATGGTGGTCGCGGGCACCGAGGAGTCCGAGGAGCCCCGGCTGCTGAAGCTCGCCGACGTCACCGACTTCGGCATCGCGCTGAGCACCCTGCCCGAGGGCGTCCACGAGTTCAACGAGACGGCCAAGGCCGCCCTGCTGATCATCCGGCTGCACCCCGACGAGATCCAGGACAACAAGCGTGGCCGGGTGCAGGCCGAGCACGGCGTCGACGGCATCTGCGCGTTCTCGAAGATCTGCACCCACGCGGGCTGCCCGATCAGCCTGTACGAGCGTGAGACCCATCACCTCTTCTGCCCGTGCCACCAGTCGACCTTCGACATGATCGACGGCGCCAACGTCGTCTTCGGCCCGGCCGCCAGGCCGCTGCCGCAGCTGGCGATCACCGTCGACGACGAGGGCTACCTGGTCGCCGACGCCGACTACTTCATCAACGGCCCCATCGGCCCCAGCTTCTGGGAGCGCGGGCCCAACAGGAACACCGACGGATGATCACCGCACAGGCGTCAGGCACCGGGCAGCGACCAGGCGTACGCTGGAATCGCTGGGCACGGCGAACGGATGGGGAGACCTCATGAAGGACTCCACGAAGAAGGTCCTCGCGGGCACGGGCAAGACCCTCGACGACCGATTCGGCGGGGCGTCGACGCTGCGCAAGCAGATGAAGAAGCTGTTCCCCGACCACTGGTCCTTCATGCTCGGCGAGATCGCCCTCTACTCCTTCGTGATCCTGCTGCTCACCGGCATCTTCCTCACGTTCTTCTACAAGCCCAGCATCGAGCACGTCATCTACAACGGCTCGTACCTCAAGCTCGAGGGCATCCCGATGAGCGAGGCGTACAAGTCGACGATCGACCTGTCGCTCGAGGTGCGCGGCGGCCTGCTGATGAGGCAGATCCACCACTGGGCGGCGCTGCTGTTCGTCGCGTCGATCATGGTGCACATGTTCCGGATCTTCTTCACCGGAGCGTTCCGCAAGCCGCGCGAGGTCAACTGGCTGATCGGCATCACCCTGTTCATCCTCGCCATGCTCGAGGGCTTCGCCGGCTACACCCTGCCCGACGACCTGCTCTCCGGCGTGGGCCTGCGGATCTTCGTGTCCGTGACCTTCATGGCGATCCCGATCGTCGGCACGTACCTGATGTACTTCGCGTTCGGTGGTGGGTTCCCCGACGGGCTGGCCGGTGAGTTCATCCCCCGGCTCTACATCGTGCACGTGCTGCTGGTGCCTGGCATCCTGCTGGCGCTGATCGGCGCGCACATGATGATCATGTGGCACCAGAAGCACACCACCTGGGCGAGCGCCAAGCAGACCAACAAGAACACCGTCGGCGTGCCGTTCTTCCCGCACTTCATGGCCAAGACCGGCGCGTTCTTCATGTTCGTCTTCGGCGTGCTCGCGCTGTTCGGCACGTTCGTGCAGATCAACCCGATCTGGATGTACGGCCCCTACAACCCCGCCCACGTCACGGCCGGCGCGCAGCCCGACTGGTACATCGGCATCCTCGAGGGCGGGCTGCGCATCATGCCCGGCGTCGAGACGAACCTGTTCGGCCACACGATCGCGTGGACCACACTGGTGCCCGCCCTCGTCGTGCCCGGCATCCTCTTCACGTTCATCGGCGCGTACCCGTTCCTGGAGAAGTGGATCACCAAGGACAAGAACGAGCACCACGTGCTCGACCGGCCGCGCAACGTGCCCACCCGCACGGGCATCGGCGTCGCCTGGATCACCGTCTACCTGGTCCTGTGGATCGCGGGCGGCAACGACATCATCGCCGACGTGTTCAGCCTGTCGGTCAACTCGCTGACCTGGTTCTTCCGCTTCGCCATCTTCCTGCTGCCCGTGGCGGCGTTCGTGGTCACCAAGCGCATCTGCATCGGGATGCAGCGCAGGGAGCAGAACCTGCTGCACCACGGCGTGGAGACCGGCGTGATCAAGCGCACACCGTCGGGTGGCTACGTCGAGATCCACCGCGAGCTGTCGCCCGAGGCACGCGGCACGATCGAGGCCACCGCCCCGGCCGCGCCCGAGGAGCTGACCCAGCTCACCGACGAGCACGGCGTCGAGTCCAAGCACCGGCTGCTCGGCCGGCTCCGGGTCTCCGCGCAGCGCTGGTACTCCCAGGACAACGTCGTGCGCGACGGCAACGGCCACGGCAACGGTCACGGGCCCGCCGAGGGCGACGGTCACGCGGTCGAGGGCGAGGAACGCAAGGAGCTCACTGGCAGCCCCGACTAGGTCACCGTAATCCGGACTGACCGGTCGGTCGATGCGGAGCGCGATACTACTGCAGAAATCGGTACGGAACGTCGTCCTCTGCGCCGTATTGGTCGAATGGACCGGTGCGCCGTCGCAGACTAGACGGGTCTCTCTCACCCCCCATGAGGACGACCAGAGGACCGATGCTGGACGCTGCACTCCGTACCGAACTGGATTCCGTACCCGAGTTCGCGATGTTCGCGACCGTCGACGAGCTGTCGGCCGAGTTCGAACGCCTCGCGCGGACCTACCGGTCGACGTGCCAGCTCAGATACATCGGGGTGTCACGCCTCGGCGAGCCGCTCACCTGTCTCACGGTCGGTGACGGCGACCGGCACGCGATCGTGTTCGCCATGCCGCACCCGCACGAGCCGGTCGGCGGCCTCACCGCCGTCCACCTCGCCCGGCGCCTGTGTGCCGACCCGCGCCTGCGCAACCGCCTCGGCATGACCTGGCACATCCTGCCCTGCGTCGACCCCGACGGCACCAGGCTCAACGAGGGCTGGTTGCACGGCCCGTTCACGCGCACGCACTACGCGAACAACTTCTACCGCCCGTCACCCGACGAGCAGGTCGACTGGACCTTCCCGTTCGCGTACAAGCAGGCGTACTTCGACGGCGTCCTGCCCGAGACCGCGGCCCTGATGCGCCTCATCGACGGCCTCCGGCCGGCGTTCATGTGCTCGCTGCACAACGCCGAGGTCGGCGGCGTCTACTACTACCTGTCCAGGCACGAGCCCGGCCTCTACCCGGCCCTGCAGGAGATCCCCCAGCACCTCGGCATCCCCCTCGACCTCGGGGAGCCCGAGCAGCCGCACATCGAGCTGCTGAGCAAGGCCGTCTTCCGCACCGCCAACCCCCGGTCGGCGTACGACGCGGCGGAGCAGTACGGCCTCGACCCGCTGCACGGCGGCTCCGGCGAGTCCAGCGCGGGCTACGCGCTGCGCTACGGCACGCTCAGCCTGATCACCGAGGTCCCCTACTGGACCCACCCCAACGTCAACGACCGGTCGCCGAGCGACACCCGGTACGCCGACGCCCTGCGCGAGCAGGGCAAGGCGCTCGGGCAGTTCGCCGACCAGCTGTGCGACGTGCTCCGCCTCGTCGGGGCCGAACTCGCGACGAACTCGCCGTTCCTGCGCGCCACCCGCACCTTCACCGCGCACAGCTCCGGCCGGATGCGCGACATCGAGCTGCGCGCCGAGCGTCCCGACGCCGACCGCCCCGCCACCTCGGCGGAGCTCCACTCGCTGCGCGACACCGTCCACACGTTCCGGCTGCGCTACTCCGGCATGCTGCTGCGCGCGCTCGACGGCGAGCTCGCCATCGGCAACGGCACGCCCACGATCAGGGCACAGCGTGCCGTCGTGGCCGAGGCGCACGCCCAGTGGTGCGAGACCGCCGAGCAGGAGAGCGCGGCCGAGCAGATCCCGATCCGCAACCAGGTCGCGACCCAGTACGGCGCCATCCTCGCGTCCGCGGAGCGCGTCACCCGGCGCTGAGGGCCCGAGCCTCTGGGGCCGCCGAGCGAGCTAGTGGCGGAACTCGCCGCGGTAGTACTCGAAGACCCAGCCGACCACGGAGATCATCGCGAACAGGCCACCGATGATCACCAGCCACCAGCCGATCGGCAGGCCGACGAACGTGACCGCGCACGAGGCGGCCAGGGCGAGCGGCCACCAGCTGTGCGGGCTGTAGAAGCCGAGCTCGCCGGCGCCGTCGGAGATCTCGGCGTCGCGGTCGTCCTCGTACAGGTCCTCCTTGGGCACCCTGCGCTGGGTGTACGTCAGGTAGTAGCCGATGAGCAGCGCCATGCCGATGGCCAGGGCCAGGGCCGTGGTGCCGGTGGGGTCCTTGGAGAAGATCCAGTAGATGACGTCGGCGATGGCGAAGAAGATCGCCACGCCGAGGAACAAGATGCCCTGGACCTTCACGACGTGCGTCCTTCCACCTGGGTCGCGTCGGATGGCCGCCTGGGCGCGTGATGCAGGTCGAACGCGGGACGGTCGGACCTGATGCGCGGCAATGAGGTGAAGTTGTGGCGTGGCGGCGGACAGGACGTCGCCCACTCCAGGCCCCCGCCGTAGCCCCAGGGATCGTCGATCTCGACCTTGGCCCCGCGCTTGGCCGTGCGCCACACGTTGTAGAAGAACGGCAGCATCGAGATGCCGAGCAGCAGTGCGCCGGCGCTGGAGATCTGATTGATCCCGGTAAAGCCGGCGTCGGCGTCGTAGTCGGCGATGCGGCGCGGCATGCCGATCACGCCGAGGTAGTGCTGGATGAGGAAGGTGAGGTGGAAGCCGAAGAACAGCAGCCAGAAGTGCAGCTTGCCCAGCCGCTCGTCGAGCATCTTGCCGGTCCACTTCGGCCACCAGAAGTAGAACCCGGAGAACATCGAGAACACCACGGTACCGAACACCACGTAGTGGAAGTGGGCGACGACGAAGTACGAGTCGGAGACCTGGAAGTCCAACGGCGGCGAGGCGAGGATGACACCGGTGAGGCCGCCGAACAGGAAGGTGGTGAGGAACCCGACCGCGAACATCATCGGGGTGTCGAACGACAGGTGGCCCCGCCACATCGTGCCGACCCAGTTGAAGAACTTCACCCCGGTGGGAATCGCGATGAGGAAGGACATGAACGAGAAGAACGGCAGCAGGACCGCGCCGGTGACGAACATGTGGTGCGCCCAGACCGTCATGGACAGCCCGGTGATCGCGATGGTGGCGCCGACCATGCCGGTGTAGCCGAACAGCGGCTTGCGGCTGAACACCGGGATGACCTCGGTGATGATGCCGAAGAACGGCAGCGCGATGATGTAGACCTCGGGGTGGCCGAAGAACCAGAACAGGTGCTGCCACAAGAGGGCGCCGCCGTTGACCGGGTCGAAGATCTGCGCGCCGAGCAGGCGGTCGGCGGCCAGCGCGAGCAGCGCGGCCGCCAGCACCGGGAAGGCCAGCAGGACGAGCACGCTGGTCAGCAGGATGTTCCAGGTGAAGATCGGCATCCGGAACATGGTCAGGCCGGGGGCCCGCATGGTCAGGATCGTGGTGACGAAGTTGACCGCGCCGAGGATCGTGCCGAAGCCCGCGAGCGTGAGGCCCATGATCCACAGGTCGCCGCCGAGGCCCGGCGAGTACTGGGCGTCCGACAGCGGGGTGTAGGCGGTCCAGCCGAAGCCGGCCGCGCCGCCCGGGGTGAGGAAACCGGCGATGACGATGGTGCCGCCGAACGCGAACAGCCAGTAGCTCAGCATGTTGAGCCGGGGGAACGCGACGTCGGGCGAGCCGATCTGCAGCGGCATGATCTCGTTGGCGAAGCCGGCGAACAACGGCGTCGCGAACAGCAGCAGCATGATCGTGCCGTGCATCGTGAACGTCTGGTTGAACTGCTCGTTCGAGACCATCTGGAGCCCCGGCTGCGCGAGCTCGGCGCGCATCACCAGGGCGAGCACCCCGCCGACGAGGAAGAACGTGAACGAGGTGATCAGGTACAGGTGCCCGATCTTCTTGTGGTCGGTCGTCGTCAGCCAGTCGACCACGACCGTGCCGAGCGGACGGCGCACCTCGGCGCCGCTCGGCGTCTCCGTCACCGTGGCGGTCATGAGCCCGCACCTCCCGCGTCCGTCTGTGCGGCCTTGGTGTCCTCGATGAACTGCTGGTACTCGGTCCAGCTGACCACCTTGACCGTGAAGAGCATGCGGGAATGATCGGTGCCGCACAGCTCGGCGCAGCGCCCGGCGAAGGTGCCCTGCCGGTTCGGGACGACCTGGAACTTGTTGTCCCAGATCGGCTGCTTGTTCTCCGGCAGCTGCCAGAGCTCCTGGTCGCCCGGCGGCTGCGTGTAGGGGATCACGTCGCGCTTGAACATGAAGGCGGGTATCCAGAACGAGTGGGCCACGTCCTGGCTGTACAGGTTGAACTGCACCCGCCGGCCCTCGGGGATCACCAGGGTGGGCCGCTTGGCCGGGTCGCCGACGACGTAGACGCCGTCCTCGAGCTGGCGGCCGTTGATGCCGTCGTTCTCGTAGTAGAACTTCCAGCTCCACTGGTAGCCCACGACGTCGACGACCACGTCGGGCTTCTTGCTGGTGTCGATCAGCACGGCCTCGTCGCGGGCGGTGAAGAAGAAGAAGACCGAGACCATGATGAGCGGGACGATCGTGTAGATGGCCTCGATCGGGCCGTTCTCGCGTACCTGCGGCGGCAGCTTGTCGCTCTTCTTCTTGCGGTGGAAGATCGCGGCCCAGACGATCATGCCCCAGACGACGACGCCGACGGCCAGGGCGGCGATCCAGGAGCCCTGCCACAGCGAGAGGATCCGCTTCGCCTCCTCGGAGGCCGGGAGCGGCATGCCGAACCTGACGATCTCGTCCCTGGTGCAGGCCGTCACCACGAGCAGCACGAGGACCGCGACGGCGGCGTGCGTGCTTCGCCTGCGGAGCGGTGAGCGACGCAGTGGGGTCACGTCTCGCCTTCCACGCTGGTTACTCATGCCTACTCGACTCATGCCGAACATGTCCGGGCTGCGCAAGGGCAGCCAGAATCAAGGCCACATTACTGGTCGAACGCCGTCACCTCCGCAGGGGTAGGCAGGTTCGCCGGGCGTGTCTCACCGGTCTCAGGCGAACGCGGGCGGCAGCGGGAGCTCGAGCGCGACGGAGAGTCGTTCGAGGTACTCGGCCCGCGGTATCTCGACGCATCCGAGCGACGCCAGGTGCGGGGTCAGCCACTGGGTGTCGAGCACCCGCTCGGTGGCGCCGGCATCATCCGCCGCCAGCAGGTGGACGAGCGCCACCAGGGCGACCTTCGACGCGTCGGTCTCCCGATGGAACATCGACTCGCCCGCGAAGAGCCCGCCGATCGCCACCCCGTAGAGGCCGCCGGCGAGCTCGCCGTCGTCCGACCACGTCTCGACGCTGTGCGCCCAGCCGAGGTCGTGCAGCTCGCGGTAGGCGGCGTGGATGTCGGGCGTGATCCAGGTCTCCTCGTCGCGCACGGCGCATGCCGCCACGACCTCGTCGAACACGGTGTCGACCCGGATCTCGAACCTGTGCAGCGACCGGCGCAGCGAGCGCGGGACCCGGAGCCCGTCGAGCGGGATGACGCCACGCCGCACCGGCGACCACCAGCCGATGCGGCGGCGCAACGGCATGGGGAACAGGCCGGTGCGGTACGCCGCGAGGAGCGTGCCGGGCGTCAGGTCCGCGCCGACGCCGACGAGCGCCTGGTCGGCGGCGGCGGCCGGGTCGGGGAGCCGCCAGCTCGTCACCGGCGGTTCGATCGGCACCCGGCCGCTCCCCTCTGTCCCCGAGTCTCAGGGCTCGACGACCACCTTCAGCGCCCGCCCGGACCGCGCGGCGGCGAACGCGGCGCCCACCTCGGCGAGAGGGTACCGTCCGCCGACGAGCGCGGCCGCGTCGATCCGTCCCGTGACGACGAGGTCGAGCGCCTCGGCGCAGTCCGCGACGGTGTTGCCGCTGGTCCCGGTGAGGAGCAGCTCCTTGTAGTGGACCAGGTTGGTGTCGAGCTCGACCGTCGACGCCTGCCGCGGCAGGCCCGCGAAGAGGCTGACGCGACCGCCGGGAGCGGCCACCTCGACCGCTCGCGCTGGGCCGCCGCGACGGGGACGGCGACGACCACGACGTCGGCGCCGCGCCCGCCGGCCGAGTGCGCCGCGGCCACCTCCGCCAGGTCGTCCGCGGCCGGGTCGACGACGACGTCGGCGCCTCGCGCGGACGCCTCCCGGCGCCGGTGCGGCGACCGCGCGCTCACGATCACGCACGCGGGCACGTGGGCGCGCGCCGCCGCGAGGTGCACGAGACCGATCGGCCCGGCGCCCATGATGACGACGACGTCGTCCGGCCCGATGGCGAGCGGGCGCTGGCCGCGCAGGACGCAGGCGAGCGGCTCGACGAGGGTCAGGGCGGCCGCGTCGGCACCGGGCGGCACGGCGAGCAGGTTCCCCGCCTCGACGCCGCGCGCGGGGACGAGGACGTGCTCGGCGAGACCGCCGTCGCGCGTGACGCCCAGCGCCTCCGGCGTGCCACACGCCGTCACCCGGCCGGCCAGGCACTCCGGGCAGGCGCCGCAGCCGATGTTCGGCGCGACGAAGAACCGGTCGCCCTCGGTCACGCCGCTCCCCTCGCCGGCGGCCGCCACCACGCCGACCATCTCGTGCCCGGGGACCCGACGCGGGTCACCGGCGTACGCACGGTGGTGGCCGTCGACGATGCGCAGGTCGGTGCCGCAGATGCCGCACGCCTCCACCCGCAGGTCGCCGGGCCCGCGGTAGACGGCCGCTCTCACGGCGCGTCCGCAAGGGAGACGGGTCGCTCCTCCCGCCAGGACCGGTTCGCCGCGACGACCGCGCGGACGGCGGCCCGGCCGTCCGCGCCGGTGACGGCAGGCGGCGTGCCCTCGAGCACGGCCCCGGTGAACGCCCGCATCTCGGCCAGGTACCCCGCCTCGAACCGGTCCGGCCAGGTGCGGTGGACGGGTACGCGGGCGCCCTCGTCGCGGTCGCGGACCTCGAGCAGGGCCTGGCCGCGGACGTCGCCGATCACGAGCAGGCCCTCGCTGCCCAGCACCTCCACCCGGGCGTCGTAGCCGTAGTCCGCCGGGCAGGTGCCGTCGATCGTGCCGATCGCGTCGCACGCGAACCGCAGCGCGACGACGGCGTTGTCGTAGAAGTCGGGGTTCGTGACACCGCGCAGGCGTCCCTTGCGGTTGCTCACCTCGGCGTAGACCCGCACGATGTCGGAGCCGACGAGCCAGCGCACGCAGTCGAAGTCGTGGCTCGTCACCTCGGCGAGCATGCCGTTGGACCTGTCGATGTCCCATGCCCACGGCGGCGGCAGGCCGGGCCCCCTGGTGAGCGACTTCACGACCATCGGCTCGCCGATCTCACCCGCCTCGATCCGCCTGCGTGCCTCGGCGAACTCGGGCTGGAAGCGGCGCATGAAGCCGATCTGGAGCACGACGCCCGCCTGCTCCGCGGCCGCGGTCATCTCGTCGCACTCGTCGACGGACAGCGCCATCGGCTTCTCGCAGAACACGTGCCTGCCCGCCCGCGCGGCCGTGACCGCGAGGTCGCGGTGCAGGAACGTCGGCGTCGTGACGACGACCGCGTCGAAGGCCAGCCGGTCGATCGCCTCCTCGAGCGACGCGGCGACGCCGGCCGCCCCGACCCGGTCGGCGAGTGCGCGGGCCGCCGCAGCGTCGGCGTCGACCACGCCGACCACCCGTGCCCTCGCCACGCTCTCGGTCAGGTTGACCGCGTGCACCGCACCGGCACGCCCCGCGCCGACGACGACCACGTCGAGCTCCTGCACCGTGGTCACTCCCTCACCTCACCCTCCGCAGCAAGTGCCGAGAGCCGCCCGCTCACCGACGCGGCCGCGGACACGGCGTCCCGGTAGACCGACTCGTACTCCCGGTAGGTCGCGTGCTCCAACGGCACCGGCTCGTACCGGCGCGCGACGACCGTACCCGCGGTCGCAGCCGCCGCGAGGTCATCCACGAGTCCCACGGCAGCGCCGGCGACGAGCGCCGCGCCCCAGCAGGTCAGCTCCTCCCGCACCAGCCCGTGCAGGGGGACGCCGAGGACGGACGCCTTGATCGCGTTCCAGACCGCGCTGCGCGCCCCGCCGCCAACGACGTGTCCCGCGGTGGCGGCGTACGACGGGTCGAGCGCCGTGACAGCGCGCAGGTAGCCGGCGTACTCGTACGCGACGCTCTCCAGGACGGCGCGGACGAGGTGCGGCCTGCGGTGGTCACGGTGCAGGCCGAGCCAGGCACCGCGCAGTGCGGCGTCGCTCGGCAGCAGGCGCCCGTCGAGGTGCGGGACGAAGACGAGCCCGGCGGAGCCGACCGGCGCCCCGGCGGCCTCGGCGGTGAGCGACGCGAAGCCCTCGCCGTCCGCGCCGGCCCCGCCGGCCCCGCCGGCGAGGACCTCCGACAGCCACGGCAGCAGCGATCCGCCGGACAGGAACGACAGCCAGATCCACTGCCCCGCGACGGCGCCGCGCATGGCGATGAGTGTGCGCGACCGCTCGTCGGGCACGAAGCGGTCGGTCGACACGGCGAGGACCGCCGCGGTGCCCGCGACGTCGAGCAGCTGCCCGGGACGCACGATGCCGGCGCCCAGCGCGGAGGCCGCGGTGTCGCCGAGACCCGCGGCGATCGGCGTGCCCCGGCTCAGCCCGGAGGCGTCGGCGGCCTCGGCGGTGAGCGCCCCGACGACGGTCGCCGGCTCAACGATCCGCGGTAGCCGCGCCATCGGCACCTCGAGCGCTGCGCACAGCTCCTCGGACCACGCGCCGGCCCTGGCGTCGGCGAGGCCGGTGAAGTGCAGGTAGGTGACGTCGATGAACGCCTCGTCGGGACGGAGCCCGGCCAGGCGGCTGGCGACGTACCCGGCGGGCATCACCCACCTCACGGTGGCGTCGAACGCCTCGCGCCGGTGCCGTCGCCACCAGCGCAGCTTGGGCGCGTGGTTGACCATCGGCGGGCAGCCGCCCACCCGGACGAGCGCGTCGCCGTGGGCACGGTCGAGCTCGGCGAGCTCGCCGGCGCACCGGATGTCGAGCCAGGAGTCGTATGGCGTCGACGCCGTCCCGTCCGCGCCCATGCCGAGGATGCCTGCCATCTGGCCGCTCACGCCGATCGCCGCGACATCGCCCGGCGGCACCTCCGCCCGCCGGACGCAGTCCGCGATCGCCTCGAGCGCCGCGGCGACGAAGTCGTCGGGGTCCTGGTCGACCCGGCCGGGGCCCTGCCACCGCAGCGGGGTGTCGCGCGACGCCTCGGCCACGGGCGTGCCGTCGACCCGGTACAGCACGGCACGCGTGCCCGTCGTGCCCAGGTCGACACCGCAGAGCAGCTCGGCCATCACCCCACCGCCCTGGCGGCGCGCCTGCGCCACTGGTCGAGCGCGACGACCACGACGATCACGAGGCCGTTGACCACCCGCTGCCAGAAGTCCGACACCCCGATGATGGCCAGGCCGTTGGAGAGCACGCCGATCACCAGCATGCCGATGACGGTGCCACTCACCCGGCCCTCGCCGCCGAAGAGGTTCGTGCCGCCGACGACGACGGCGGCGATGGCCTGCAGCTCCATCTGGTCGGCGCTGAGCGCGTTGGCGCTGCCCTGGCGGCCGGTGAGCATGAAGCCGGCGATCGCGGCGAGAACGCCGGAGAACACGTACACCGAGATCTTCGTGCGCGCCACCTTGATGCCCGACATCAGCGCGGCGTCCGGGTTGCCGCCGACCGCGTACGCCGAGCGCCCGAGCGTCGTGCGGCCGAGCACGAACGCCCCGACGAGCACGCAGACGAGCGCCACGAGCGCGATCAACGGGATCGGGCCGAGCGTGCCGCCGCCGAGCGTCAGGACCGAGTCGGGCAGGGTGCGTCCCTCGACGGCGGCCTGCGCGTCCGGCACGGGGAGCCCGTCGGTCACGAGCAGCGCGATGCCGCGGACGGCCGTCAGGGTGCCGAGGGTGGCCACGAAGTCGGGCACGTGCCAGCGCGTGATGACGAACCCGTTGAACGCACCCACCGCCGCGCCCGACGCGAGACCGAGGAGCAACGCGAGCGGCGCCGGCCACCCCCAGCTGGAGAACGCGACACCCATGACGCTGCCGGACAGCGCGGCCGTCGCGGCCACCGAGAGGTCGATGCCGCGCGCGACGATGACCAGCGTCATGCCCACGGCGAGGATCATCGGCACCGAGTACTGCCGGAGGATGTTGAGCAGGTTGTTGCCGGTGCGGAAGTCGGGCGACACGATCGAGAAGACGACGAGCAGGCCGACGAGGATGATCAGCGCCCCGCCGCGCCCACCGGCGAGCGACGCGACGCGTCCGACACCGCGCTGGAAGCCGCTCGCGCCCGACCGGTCGGTCTCCTCGTCCGTCTCGTCCGGCGCCCGGCTCTCGTCAACCGACATGCGCGCCACCCGCCTTCGCCATGATGTCCTCCTCCGTCGCCGACGGCTCGACCTCCGCGACCACGCGGCCGCCCGCCATCACGAGCACCCGGTCGGCGAGCGCCCTCGCCTCCCGCACCTCGGAGGTGAGGTACAGCACCGCGACCCCGTCCGCGGCCAGCCGCCGGACGAGTGCGAAGACCTCCTCCTTCGCGGCGACGTCGATGCCCCTCGTCGGGTCGTCGAGGACGAGCACCCGCGAACCCGAGCACGACCACCGCGCGAGCACGACCTTCTGCTGGTTCCCGCCCGAGAGCGTCTCGACGTCGACCGCGGGAGACGCCACCTTGATGCGCAGCTCGTCGACGTAGCGGCGCGCCTCGCGGCGTTCGGCGTCGAAGCGCAACAGGCCGGACCGCGTCACGCTCGGCAGCGACGCCAGCGTGATGTTCGACGCGACGCTCATCTTCGGCACGAGGCTCTGCCCGCGGCTCTCCGACACGAACCCGATTCCCGCCGCGATCGCGTCGGCGGGTGACGCCACGCGACGAGGTGTGCCTGCGACCTCGATCGTCCCCGCCGTCGCGGGCTCCAGGCCGAAGAGCGCGGACGCCAGCCGCGTACGTCCCGCGCCGACGAGACCGAACACGCCGACGATCTCGCCCTCGCGGAGGTCGAGGTCGACCGGTGCGAGCCGCGGCGGACGGGCGAGCCCGCGTACGCGCAGGGCGACCGGGCGGTCGTCCCCGGGTCGGGACGGTCTGCCGCCCGGCGCCGCCACGAGGCTCGTCGCGCGACCGACCATCATCGCGGCGAGGCCGTCCTCGTCGATCTCCCCCGTCGGCACGGTGCCGACGACACGCCCGTCGCGCAGGACGGTGACGCGCCGCGAGATCCTGACGATCTCGGCGAGCCGGTGCGACACGTAGATCACCGCCACGCCCTGCTCGGTGAGCTGCCCGACGAGGTCGAACAGCCGGGTCGCCTCACGGTCCGACAGTGCCGACGTCGGCTCGTCGAGGAGCAGCACCCGGACCTCGCTCGACAGTGCCTTGGCGATCTCGACGAGCTGCCGCTCCGCCATCCCCAGCTCCGCGACCGGACGCCTCGGGTCGACACGGAACCCGATCCGTTCGAGCGGACCCTCGGCGTCCGCACGCAACCGCTTCCAGTCGACGAGGCCGGCGAATCTCGTCGGCCAGCGTCCGAGCATGACGTTCTCCGCGATCGAGCGCTGCGGGACGAGGCTGAGCTCCTGGTACACGATGCCGATGCCCGCCGACCGCGCCGCCTCGGGCGACCCGAACGGCACGGCGCGGCCGCCGACCGTCATGGACCCGGCGTCGGGCACCACCGAGCCGGCGATCGCCTTCATCAGCGTCGACTTGCCGGCACCGTTCTCGCCGAGCAACGCGTGCACCTCACCGGCGTCGACGGTGAGGTCGACGCCGGCCAGCGCCAGGACGCCCGGGTACGCCTTGCGGACACCGGCGACCTCCAGGAGTGTCATCAACGACCTTCCCCTCAGCAGTCCGTCCTGATCTTCTTCCAGTCGATCGGCTCGAGCTTCGGGTCGGGGTAGAACCGGTCGGCGTTGTCCTTCCATACCGTCCGCGGGCGGATGTCGAACGTCGCGGGCACCTTCTGGTCGCAGGCCAGCTGCACCGCGAACTGCGCGCCGAACCATCCCCACTCCGGGAAGCCGTGCGTGGTCTCCGCGATGATCTTGCCGTCGCGGATCGCGTCGGTCGACTCCGGCGTGTTGTCGTTGGTGAAGATCGACACCTTGTCCTTCGGCGCCGCGACGGTCGGGCCCGCCGTGTTCAGCATGTCGCGCCGCTGCAGTGCCTGGATCGCGCCGAGTGCCATCTCGTTCGAGGATCCCCAGATGAAGTTCATCTCCGAGGCGTCGTAGCGCGAGGCGAAGTTCTCCGCGGCCTTCACTCCCTTCTCCCGGTTCCAGTCGGCGGCGAGCGGCTTGCCGAGCGTCTTGACGTTCGGGTAGTCGCGCAGCACGTCGGTGAAGCCCTTGTTGCGCTCGTCGGAGAAGAACGTGCCGGCGATGCCCTCGATCACCGCGCCGTTCGCCTTGGGCGCCTGCTTGTCGGCGTCGGCATACAGCTTCCGCCACCACTTCAGGTCGAGGTAGGTGTCCTCCTCGACGTCGACCTTCTCGCCGGTGCCGAGGAACCCGGGGCCGCCGTAGTAGTCGAGGACGGAGTACGCGGTGACCTGCGCGGCGTCGGAGTTGTCGAAGCCGATGTACGACGCGACCTCGATGTCGGACTGCTTCTCCAGCAGGTTCACCACGATCACCGGGATGTTCGACTGGTTCGCCCGCTTGATCGCCGGCTTCGCGGCCTGCACGTCCGACGGCGAGATGACGATGACGTCGACGTTCTTGGAGACGAAGTCCTCCACGATCGTCAGCTGGTCGGCGAAGTCGGTGTGCGTCGCAGGCGACCGCGTCAGCACCTCCACGTCGAAGCCGTTCTTGTTGGCCTGCTTGGCAGCCGCGTTGAAGTAGTTGGTGGCGGTCTTGAACACGCCGGTGTTGTCGGGCGGCGTCCACCCGATCGTGACCTTCTTGGCCTCGTTCGACGCCTCTCCCCCGCCGCCGTCGCACCCGGCACCGCCGAGCATGACCGTGCCCGCCATCGCGAGCACGGTGATCTTGATGGCCAGCCTCATTGCTACTCCCATCGTCAGGCGGCGGAGAAGCCGCCGTCGAGAACGAGCTCGGTCCCCGTCATGTACGCCGCCTCCGGTGAGGTGGCGAAGACGATCGCCGCGGCGATCTCGTCGACCCGGCCGAGACGTCCCGCCGGACGCATCAGGGCCAACGTGCGTTCGTGTGCCTCCGGGTCGTCGGCGGCGGCGATCGCGCCGTCCACGAGTGCCGTGCGCGTGGTGCCGGGACAGACCGAGACGGCGCGGATCCCGTCGGCCGCGTGGTCGACGGCGATGCACCTGGTGAGCATGACCATGCCGGCCTTCGCGACGTTGTAGGCCACCTGGCTCGGCACCACCCGCAGGCCCGCCTCGCTCGCGACGTTGACGACCACGCCACCGCCGTCCTCCCGCATGGCGCGTACCGCGGCGCCGGCGAGCAGGACGGCTGCGCGCAGGTCGCAGTCGAGGATCGCGTCGAGATGCTCCGCCGTGAGGTCGGCGACCGTCGCCCGGTCGTGGACGCCCGCGCTGTTGACGAGCGCGTCGAGCCCGCCGCGTCGCGCCACGACGTCGGCGACGAGGCGTTCCGGTGCGCCGCCGTCGGTCAGGTCGGCCGGCAGGAACTCCCCGCGGCCGTCGAGCCGGTGCACCAGCGACGCGTCGCGACCACCGGCCGCGACCCACCAGCCGTGCTCGGCGAGCGCCAGCGCCGCCGCCTCCCCGATGCCGCTGGTGGCACCGGTCACCAGGACGGTCCTCACGTGCGTCCACCTCCACTCTGCAGGACCGGGGACCACGTCAGCCACCGGCGCGGGTTGTCGACGAGCACCGTACGGACGAGGTCCGCGCCCGCCGCCAGCTCCAGCCGTGGCACGAACCGGCGCGGCAGGTAGTCGAGGCCCGGCATCCCGCCGTACGCCCGGTAGCGCCGCCGGCGTGCGACGTCGCCGCCGAGCAGGATCCGCGCCGCCGCACCGGACTCCGCCGCCCGCACCAGGCAGTCGAGGACGACGCTGTCCGGCCACGACCGGTGGCGCGCCATGCCGTCGTACCCGAGGTACGCGCCGGCGGCCGCGATCTCGGCGTGCAGGCCGGGATCGGGGTTGCGGTCGACGTGCGCGAGCACGACGCGGTCGGCAGGGACGCCGAGCTCGGCGAGCTCGCCGAGCACCTCGAACGCCGCGCTGCCGTGCTCCAGGTGCACCATCACCGGCGCGCCCGTCTCGCCGTGCGTCGCCGCCACCGCACCGAGCACCCGCCGCTCGAACGCGGAGATCGACCAGTAGCCGACGCCGGCCTTGAGCACCCCGGCCCGTACGGGCGTGGCCGGGTCCGCACCGCCGCGGTCGTCGTACGCCCGGTCGGTCAGGTCACCGGCGAACAGCTCCGCGAGCCCCCGCTCGTCCATGCCGAGCAGCGGATGTCCCTCGCGGTAGTGCGGCTCGCGGTGCGCGCCCGTGGTCAGGACCACGTGCAGTCCCGTCGCGGCCGCGACGCGCGCGACCGCCGCCGGCTCGCGACCGAGCCCGACGGGCGTGGCGTCGACCATCGCGTCGACGCCGGCCGTCCGCAGCGACGCGGCCTCCGCTCGGCCGGCGTCCTCGTCGTCGAGCTCGTCGCCCGGCAGCAGCGGGGACACCTGGAACAGGTGCTCGTGGTAGTCGGTACGACCGAGCGCCTCGGGAACGACATCCCCGAGCACCGTGCGTACGATCCCCACGCTCACCGGACCTCCTCGGCCGCCACCGCGAGATCCTCCACCTGCGCCGGCGTGAGGGACAGGTCGAACACCTCGGCGATCACCTGCGACCAGCCGTGCACGAAGTAGCGCCAGCCGTCCACCACGGTGAGCGAACGCTCGACCTGCTGCGCCCGCGCCTGGTGGAGGAACTCCAGGCTGCCGCGGTAGTTGAAGTCCCACGCGATGCCGCGCTCGGGGAAGGCGGCCCCGTCACCCAGCGGCGACCCCGGCCGGTCCTTGCCCAGCCCGGTGGCGTTGACCACGAGGCTGTGCGGCGGCAGGCCCTTCAGCAGCCGGTCCGCGGGACCGTCGACCAGCTCCGGGCAGATCCGGCCGGCATCGAGGCCGCCGCGGCGCATCACCCCCCTGAGGTCGTCGAGCCGCTTCGTCCGCCGCGCGGTGCAGACGATCCGCTCGGGCCGGTCGGCGCGCTGCGCCAGGTACCAGGCGAGCGCGATGCCCGCGCCTCCGGTGCCGAGGCAGAGCACGTGACCGCCGGTCCCGGCGAAATGGTTCTGCGGGACGATCTCCTCCAGCGACAGGCCGACCGTCAACGGGTCCTTGGCGTGGCCGACGAGCCTGCCGTCGCGCTTGGACACCGACGAGATCTCGCCGCATAGCGACGCGAACGTGTCGAGGTCGTCGAAGAGGTCCGCGGCAGCCTGGTACACGCCGACCTTGTGTGTGGTGACGAGCGCACCGGCGCACGTCTCGTCGTCGCGCAGCCATTTCACCAGCTCGCGGTACTCCTCGTCCCGCGCACCCAACGGCACGTCGTGTCCCACCAGCCGCTCGGTCGGCAGGCCGAGGATCCGCGCCCACGCCGGGTACACCCGCCTGATCGAGGACTGCCCGGTGCTGACGCCGACGAACGCCATCGCGAGGTCACCGCTCATCGCACTGCTCCCGTCGACACGACGGCCGACTCGGGCGTACGCCCGGCCAGCACGTCGACGACGGCACGCACGGCACCGGCGCCCATCCGGTCCACCGCGTCGACCGTCTGCGCGCCGAGGTGCGGGGTGACGACGACGCGATCGGCGAGGTCGGGGGCGAGCACCGGACTGTCGGACCCGGCCTCGCCGGCCACCATGTCGGCGCCGTAGCCGCCGAGCCGCCCGTCGCGGAGCGCCCGGGCGACGGCGGTCTCGTCCACGAGGTCGGCGCGTGCGGTGTTGACGAGCACCGCGCCGGGCCGAACGCGGGCGAGCGCGCCGTCGTCGATCCGCACGGTGCCGCCGGGACAGTGCAGGCTCACCAGATCCGCGGTCATGAGCAGGTCGCGCAGCGCCACCGGCTCCACACCCACCGTCCTGCCGACGTCCGCGTCGGCGTACGGATCGTGTCCGACCACGGTGCAGCCGAACCCGCGCAGCCGCGCGGCCACCGCCAGCCCGATCCGCCCGAGCCCGACGAGACCGACGGTCAGCGCGCCGAGCTCGCGCCCGCGACGCACCGACCAGTCCCCCGCGCGCACCGCACCCGACGCCTCGACCACGTTGCGCAGCACCGCCAGCGCGAGCGCAAGGGTGAGGTCGGCGACCGCCGTGGTGTTCGCCGCCGGCGTGTTGGTCACGACGACGCCCCGCCGCGACGCCGCCGCGACGTCCACCGCGTCGACGCCCACGCCGTAGCGGGCCACCACGCGCAGCCGCGGGGCCGCGTCCAGGTGCTCGCCGGTCACCGCCGCGGTGCCCGCGATCCAGCCGACGGCGTCGGCCAGCAGCGGCCGCAACTCCGCCAGATCGTGCACGACCGAGCCGCGGACCGGCCGCAGCCCGGCGGCGTCGAGGTGTCCCGCCACGTCCACCCGTCCGGTGCCGAACGAGCGCGACGTGACGAGCACGGTGCCGGCGGTACCGGCGGTCTCGGCGGGATCGGTCACGGTCCGCGCTCCTCAGGACGTCGGCGCGAACGGCACGAGGTCGACGCCGGACCCGCCGCGGACGACGCGGCGACCCATCCCGTGGTCGAGGACCCACTGGTAGTCGTGACCGGAGTCGCCCGGGTACACCGCGAGGAACCGGTACGGCTCGTCGCCGACGTTCACACTGCGGTGCGCCCAGCGCGGCGGGATGTACCCGATCTCGCCGACCGCCAGCTCGATCCACTCGGTCCGCTCGCCGTCGAAGAGCAGCAGACCGCCGCGGCCGGCGAGCGCCAGGTAGATCTCGCCGCGGGGGTTGGGGTGCTGGTGCCCCTTCGTCAGGTACAGCTCGCCCGCGACGTCACCCGGCTGGATCGTCGTGATCGACTGCGCCACCTCGCCCGCCTCCTCGGGCACCGGCGACGAGGCGACCTCGTAGACCACCGGGTCGCCGTCGGCCACCGCACGCTCCCACGCCCCCCGGTCGGCGAACAGCCCGGCGAGGTCCGACATCCGCCGCGTGGCCACGGGCCCGGCCGGCGTGACGAGCCCGCGGTCGGCGTCGAGGGTGATCCGGAACGGGTCGACCGGGACGGTGGCGAAGGCGGGCACGGGACCTCCTCGAAGGCGATCAGGACAGTACTGTCATCCTGTAATGACAGGTTGTCAAGGGCCGGCTGTCGAGGCAGCCATCGAGGCCTGGACCTAGGAGCCGCCGTTCTCCGTCAGCAGCATCCCCGGCACCTTGTCCGGCGCCGGGCGGGAGCGGCGCCGCAGGTGCACCTGGAACCTGCTGCGGTCGCCGCGGTGGTAGGCGAGGAAGTACTCGACCGGCCGGCCGGACGCGTCCCACGACGTGCTGTGCAACAGCAGGACGGGGTCGTGCTCCTGCAGGCCGAGCGCCTCGGCGACCGCGACACTCGCGGGGACGGCCTCGACGAGCCGCCGGCCGTGGTCGAGCCGGACGCCGTACCTGTCCTCGAGCACGGCGTACAGCGACTGCCGGGTGAAGTCCTCCTCGAGCAGCCCGGGGGCGAGGTCGTGCGGGAGGTATGTGCGGGTCAGCACCCACGGCTCGCCGTTCGCGTGGCGCAACCGTTCCAGGTAGACCACCGGGCTGCCGTCGGCGATCTCGAGCTCGGCGGCGATCTCGCTCGTGGCCGGCGTGAACTCGAAGCGCAGCACCTCGCTGACCAGCGTGCCGCCCCGCGCGGTGACGTCCTCGTGCAGGCCGGTCAGCGACTGGAAGAGCGTCTCGTCGACCTTGCCCCCGGACGCGAACGTGCCCTGACCCTTCCGCTTGACGATCCGTCCCTCCGCCTGCAGCTCGTCGAGGGCCTGCCGGACCACCGTGCGCGAGACGCCATAGCGCTCGCACAGCGTGACCTCGCCCGGCAGCCGCTCACCGGCCTTCCAGGTGTGCTCGAGCTGGTCGACGAGCAGCTGCTTCAACTGCGCGTAGAACGGCAGCCGCGAGTCTCTGTCGATGCGTTCGGCGGTCACGGGTCGAGGCTACTCCCGGCGAGACGAGGGGAACTCTATTGACATCCTGTACGGACAGGATGTCAAATCGGCCCGTGAATCCGATCGGCGTCCACGCCGCGGTCTGGGTCGGCGGCTGGTCCCCCGAACAGACCCGCGTCGCCGTCGAGAGCAGCCGGCGCGCCGGCTACGACCTGATCGAGCTGACCGCGACCACCCCGGACAACGTCGACGTCGACCTCACCCGCCGGCTGCTCGCCGAGCACGGCCTCGCGGCGACGGCGTCGCTCGGGCTCACGTTCACGAACGACATCTCCAGCGACGACACCGCGGTCGTCGACGCGGGACGCGACACGCTGCACCGGGCGCTCGCCGTCGTCACGGCCGTCGGCGCCACCCATCTCACCGGCGTCGTGCACTCGGCGATGGCCAAGCACCCGCGACCGGCCACCGCGACGGGACGTGCCAACGCCGTCGCCGTCCTGCGCGAGCTGGCCGCCGCGGCCGCGCCGTCGGGCGTGCGGATCGGGCTGGAGGTCGTCAACAGGTACGAGAGCAACCTCGTCAACACCACCCGCGACGCGCTGGCGCTCGCCGACGACATCGGCGCCGACAACGTCGTGCTGCACCTCGACACGTACCACATGAACATCGAGGAGGGCGACCTCGCGAGACCGGTCGCCGAGGCCGGCGACCGGCTCGGCTACGTGCACGTCGGCGAGAGCCACCGTGGCTACCTCGGCTCGGGCACCGTCGACTTCCCCCGGTTCTTCCGCGCGCTCGCGGCGTCGGGGTACGGCGGGCCGATCACGTTCGAGAGCTTCTCCTCGGCCGTCGTCGACCCGGACCTGTCGAACACGCTCGGCGTCTGGCGCAACCTGTGGGACGACGGCGCCGACCTCGCGGCGCACGCCAGGCGGTTCGTCGACGATGGCATGCGGGCCGCCAGGGCGAGCCTGCGCTGACCGTCGGGCCCTACGCGCCCGCGCCGAGCAGGTGCGGCTCGACGTCCGCGGCTGCGTCGGCGCCGAAGACATCGGTGAAGCGCTGCAGGAACGCCTTCTTCTCGAACCCGTACTCCTGTGGGCCGTCGACCTCGAGGACGTACGCGGCGAGCACGGAGCCGAGCTGCGCGCAGCGCACGTGGTCGAGCTCCCAGGCCAGGCCGGCGAGGAACCCGGCGCGGAAGCCGTCGCCGGCACCCGTCGGCTCCGAGATCTCGCGCACCGGCACGGCCTTGACGTGGACCGTGGGGGCGTCCTTGGACTCGATGCGCGCGCCGTCGGCGCCGAGCGTGGTGACCCGGGTGCCGACGCGGTCGAGGATCTCGGCGGCGCTCCACTCGGTCTTCTGCTCGGTGAGCCCGGCCTCGTACTCGTTGGTGAACAGGTAGCGCGCGCCGTCGATGAGGGCGCGGATGCCGTCGCGCTCCATGAACGCGAGCTGCTGGCTGCAGTCGGCGAGGAACGGGTAGCCGTGGTCACGGCACTCGGCGGTATGCCTGAGCATGCCGTCGGGGTCGTTGGCCCCGATGACGACGAGGTCGAGCCCGCCCTGCCGCCCGGCGAGCGGCGCTAGCTCGATCTCCCTGGCCTCGCTCATCGCGCCGGAGTAGAAGGTGGCGATCTGCGCGGTGTCACGGTCGGTGGTGCACACGAACCGCGCGGTGTGCCGGGTCTCGGAGACGCGGACGGCGCTGGTGTCGACGCCGTGCTCGTCGAGCCACGCGCGGTACTCGCCGAAGTCCTGTCCCACCGCGCCGACGAGGAGGGGGCGCAGGCCCAGGCTGCCCATGCCGAACGCGATGTTGCCCGCCACGCCGCCGCGGCGTACCTCGAGATCGTCGACGAGGAAGGACAACGAGATCTTGTCCAGCTGGTCGACGACGAGCGAGTCGGCGAAGCGACCCGAGAACTGCATCAGGTGGTCGGTGGCGATCGAACCGGTGACAGCGATCTGCACGAATGCTCCTCGACAGGGATCAGGGACGTCCCGAGTCTTCCAGGTTCCGGCCGGGAGCCCAAGTGCACCCACCGCACGACACTGCCGACACGTCCCGACCGGAATACATTCGTCCGGCCGGGCGCTCCACCCATCACCTCGGACACCCCGTCCGGGCGATCATGGGGGTTCGCGTATGAACGTCGTCCTCTGGGTGCTGCAGGGCCTGCTCGCACTCGCCTTCCTCCTGTCGGGAGGGATGAAGCTCCTCCGCCCCAAGGAGAGCCTCGAGTCGGTCATGTCCTGGGTCGAGGACTTCTCGCCCGGCATGATCAAGCTGATCGGCACCGTCGAGATCCTCGCCGCACTCGGCCTGATCCTGCCGGCCGTCACCGGTATCGCGACCGTGCTGACGCCCCTCGCGGCGGTGGGTCTCGTGCTCGTGATGGTCGGGGCGGCGGTCACGCACGGTCGGCGTCACGAGTTCCCGGTGGTCGGCATCAACGCCGTGCTCCTGGTCCTGGCGGCGGTGGTCGTCTGGGGACGGTTCGGGCCCTACCCGTTGGGCTGAGGAGAGCCGCCACGCCACCGGTCGAGCGCCGACAGCGGAACGGGCCCACGGTGCGTGGCACCGCGGGCCCGCCTGGACGCCGAGATCAGTGGAAGGAGTCGCCGCAGGCGCAGGAGCCCGTGGCGTTGGGGTTCTCGATCGTGAACCCCTGCTTCTGGATGGTGTCGGTGAAGTCGATCACCGCACCCTTGATGAACGGCACGCTCTTACGGTCGACCACCACGCTGACGTCGCCGAAGTAGGTCGTGTCGTCGCCGTCGCGCTGCTCGTCGTCGAAGTAGAGCTGGTACCGCAGCCCGGAGCATCCACCAGGATGGACCTCGACCCGCAGGGCGAGGTCGAGGCGGCCTTCCTGTTCCAGCAGGTTCTTGACCTTGCTCGCGGCGACCTCGGTGAGGACTACGGGACCGTCCGGTGTCGCCTCGGCGACAACCTCGGTCTGGCCGTCGTGCTGGACCGTCATGATCATGCGCTCCCGGAGATCGGGTTGTCGGTACGTTCAGGGCAACGAGGTCGCATCTCGTTGCATTCCCCATGGTCGCACAGTGATGCGCCCGGTGTGCGGGACCGCCCCGGGGCCGGCTCTCATGCCTGCCCCGGCTGCAGCACCATCGTCACCGCCACGACGGCCAGCACGGGCACGGTGAGGGCGGCGACACCCAGCCGCGTACGCCGGCACCGGCGGCGGATCTCCTCCGGCGACAGGCCCTCGCTCGGCCCGGTGCGGCGAAGGGACGCCTCGATGAAGTAGTCGGCGGCGACGGCCACGATCACGCTGAGAACGGCGACGAGGATGGGGAACATCACGAAGACGTTCTACACTCCCGGCTCGTCGCTCAGAGTCCCGGGGCTCCCCACACGGGGAACCACCTGCTCGTGTCCTGCTCGACCTTGAGGTCGTTGGTCACCTGCGTCTTGACCTGCAGCTCGAGCACGTTGTCGCGCTGCTGCTTGCCCTTCGGCGCGAACGGGTAGAACGAGCCCTGCTTGTAGAGGTACACGAGGCCGAGCATGCGTCCGTCGGGGTGCCGGAACCCGACGAGCGAGCAGAGCAGCGACGGGCCGAACCCATTGGCCTCGAGCGTGGAGTTGACCGCGTGCAGGTCGGTGACGAGCCCGGTGACGTCCAGCGGGTCGTGGCGGCAGACCAGCCAGGTGTAGCCGTAGTCGTCCTTGCTCTTCTCGACCTTCGGACCCTGGTCGGCGTCGAGCAGCTCGGTGACGTCGGCCTGGGTCTGGTAGAAGGCCTGGCCCTCCATCTCGCGGTAGCAGACCGACCCCACGCCCGTGGGCTCGAAGCCCATCGCGGCCTGCAGGGTGAGGCCGGCGCCGGTCAGGCCGAACAGCTGGTCGAGGTTCGGCTTGGCCGGCTTGGTCCTGCCCAGGAGTACGTCGAGGAACCCCATGCTCAGCGGGCTCCGCGGGGCGGGTATCCCTCGCCGGAGTGCGGCTGGTGCCAGGGCTGCTGCGCCGGCGGCTGGTTCCACGTGGTCGGCGCCTGCCGCGGAGCGGACTCGACCGGACGGGGTGCGTCGGAGTCGACCGCGGTCTGGTCGATGCCGGGGATCACGTCGTACGCCGGACCCGGTGTGCGCTGCTGGCCGGGCGCGACCTCGCCGAGCTGGGTCGAGATCTGCGCGAGCTGGGCGAGCCGCTTCTCCAGTGAGGGGTGCGTGGAGAACAGGCTCGAGAAGCTGAAGCCCTTGCTCTTCAGCGGGGCGAAGAAGAACGCGTTGTACGCCTCCGCCTTGCGCAGGTCCTTGTTCGGGATGGACGCCATCTGACCCGAGACCTTCTGCAGGGCACTGGCCAGGACACTCGGGCGCCCGGTCAGGTGCGCACCCGCACGGTCGGCGGCCAGCTCGCGGTACCGCGACAGGGCCTGGATCAGCAGGAAGCTGATGCCGTAGACGACGGCGCTCACGGCGACGACGCCCAGCATCACCAGCGCGGCCGCCGCGCCGTTCTGGTCGCGGCTGCCGCCACCGAACGCCATCGCGTACAGCCCCATGCGCGCCATCATGCCGGCGAGCACGCCGAGGAAGGACGCGATCGTCATCACCGCGACGTCGCGGTGGGCGACGTGGGAGAGCTCGTGCGCCAGAACGGCCTCGAGCTCCTCCGTGGTGAGCTGCCGCATCATGCCGGTGCTGGCGCACACGACGGCGCTCTTCGGGCTGCGCCCGATCGCGAAGGCGTTGGGGATGTCGCTGTTGGAGATCGCGACCTTCGGCTTCGGCATGTTCGCCATCGCGGTGAGCCGGTCGATCATGGCGTGCAGCTCGGGCGCCTGCTCCGGCGTGACCACGTGACCACGCATCGCGGCCAACGCGATCTTGTCGGAGAACAGGAACTGGACCGCCAGGAAACCGGCGGCGATGAGAACTACCCAGACCCAACCGCCGCCACGCCAGAACATCGCGATGAGGCCCGCGATGAACGCCGTGTAGACGAGCCCCAGGAGGAACATCGTGAGGCCCATGCGGGCGGTGAGGCCCTTGTCCGGTGCAAAACGGGTCTTAGTCATGTGTGTCCCCGATCACCCGGGTATCAACCCTTCTTCGTGCAGCGTCTCCGCGACCTCGGTCAACGTGGCGTCGTCTTGCGGCAACATCACGTCTGAAGTGGTCAACGTGTCGGCCGGGAGTTTGGTGCCCACCTCACGCACCCGGGCGAGCAGCGCCGCCAGGGAGGCTCGGAAGGCGTCCTCGTCGCCCGCGTCGACGGCGCGCTGCAGGTCGGCGTCGAGCACGTTGAGACCATCGGACTCGGTGTCGGCGACGTCGTACTGATCGTCACCGAGGATCCGGACGATCATGCTCCGTCACCGGGCCTGGCCTGCTGCGGCGCCTCGCTCGGCTGCGCCTGACCGGCCGCGGGCTGCGCCTCGGCGGCGGGCTGGCCCTCGACCTGCGCGGCGCCGAGCTCCTTCGGGGCCTCGCCGGCGTCGAGCTCCTTGCGCAGCTGCTGCAGCTCCTGCTCCACCTGGGAGTCGCTGCCCAGCTGGTCGAGCTCCGTCTGGATGTCGTCCTTCTGGGTGCCCGTGACGTCGTCGAGCGCGCCGGAGGCGATGAGCTCGTCGAGCGCACCGGCCCTGGCCTGCATCTCGCTCGTCTTGTCCTCGGCGCGCTGGATCGCCATGCCGACGTCGCCCATCTCCTCGGAGATGCCGGAGAACGCCTCGTTGATCTTCGTCTGCGCCTCGGCCGCACTGTAGGTGGCCTTGACGGTCTCCTTGCGGGTGCGGAAGGAGTCGACCTTGGCCTGCAGTCGCTGGGACGCGAGGGTGAGCTTCTCCTCCTCGCCCTGCAGCTGGGAGTGCTGGGCCTGCAGGTCGGTGAGCTGCTGCTGGACGCCCGAGCGCCTGGTCAGGGCCTCGCGCGCGAGGTCTTCCCTGCCCTGGCCCATCGCGGCCTTGGCCTGGTTGGCCAGCTTCGTCGAGGACTGCTGGATCTGGTTCATCTGGAGCTCGAGCCGCTTGCGCGACGTGGCGACGTCGGCGACTCCCCGGCGCACCTTCTGCAGCAGCTCGAGCTGCTTCTGGTACGAGTAGTCGAGGGTCTCGCGGGGGTCCTCCGCCTTGTCCAGGGCCTTGTTGGCCTTGGCGCGGAAGATCATCGTGAACCGCTTCATCACGCTCATATGCCGTGTAGCCCCCTCATGTCTGGCGCCGGCACCATTATCGGATCCGAATGTGGCCCCCAGCCTAGGCCAGTAGGCGCCCGAGCGGCGAGGCCAGGGCCTTCCCGTCGTGCGCGAAGTCCCAGGCAGGATGCCCTTGGTATTCAAGGAGCCCGCACACTACTACCCTGAGGGCGTGTTCCGACGCCGCGCCACTGCCGAGAAGGCAGCGAACCCAGAGCCCGCCGAGCCTCCCCCCGCACTGGCGGGCAAGGGGCGTCCCACCCCCAAACGCAGGGAGGCCGAGCGCCGACGCCGCACGTACATCCAGGCGCCCAAGGACCGCAAAGAGGCCTCCCGCATGCTGCGCGAGCGGCAGAAGAGCGGTCGGGCACCCGACACCCGGCAGGAGCAGGCGCGAGCGCTGCGCACCGGCGACGAGAGCAACCTCCCCCCGCGTGACGCCGGGCCGGTCCGCCGGTTGGTCCGCGACGTCGTCGACTCCCGGCGCGGCTTCGGCGGCTACTTCCTGTTCACCACCCTCGGCGTCCTGCTGTTCCAGATCCTGCTGTCCGTCGCGACGAGCCAGCAGATCCTCACGACCGCCGCGTCCGCTCAGATCCAGGTGTTCCTCATGTACGCCTGGTACGCCCTGATCCTGCTCGTCGCGTTCGACTCGGTGTTCCTCGTCCGCCGCATGCGCAAGCTCGTCCGCGAGCGCCACCCCGACAGCACGGAGCGCGGGCTCGCGATGTACTCGGTGATGCGGTCGCTCCAGATCCGCCGGCTCCGGCTCCCGCCGCCGAAGGTCAAGCCGGGCGAGGGTGTCCGGGACGCTCCCTAGTAGTACTTTGTTATGTCGAGTCTGCGGGGGTGGGTGGGCGTGGCAGGACGGGTTGCAGGCAGAGACGGCAAGCGCCGGTCCAGACGCCGAGTAGGGCCTGGAGTTCGCGGAGGACGGCGTAAAGAGTCAGGCCG
>WHST01000055.1 GCA_009379955.1 Streptosporangiales bacterium
ACCACGTGATCGTCGATCAACACGTACAGTGCGGTCAGGAGGGTGTTCAGATCTTTGCTCACACATCGAACATGAACACCCTCCCCCACATCCACGGCCACGACGCGCCCAGGCCCTTCAAGGAATCACTCATCTAGCCCCCACGCCCCGCTGGGGTCCCGGTCGTGGTGCCTGTACCCACTGGGGTCCCCGGTCGTGGTGTCCACCCCCGCTGGGGTCCCCAGCGGGGGGCCGGACCCCCGCTGGGGACCCCAGGTGTGGTGGTTCGGTCAGGACAGTGCGCTCGCGTTGACGGCGAACAGGACGACGGCGACGGCGGCGGCGCCGATCGCCGCGCGGAACGAGTAGCGCCTCGGCGCGAGTGCCGCGGTCACCGACAGCGCGGCGCACGCGGCGAGCGCCGGCCACGCGAGCAGGGCCGGGCGACCCGGCGGACCGAGCACGAGGACGACCGACGCGGTGAGCATCGGGGCGGGGAGGACGAGGCGGGTGGTCCGTTCGCCGAGGCGTTGCGGGAGTCCCCGGATCCCGGTGCGGAGGTCGCCGTCGATGTCGGGGACGGCGTTGGCGAGGTGTGCGCCGACGCCGAGGAGCGCGGCCGCCGCCACGCCCCAGGCCGCGGGCCACGGGGCGCCGGGCAGGCCGAGCGTGACGAACGCGGGCAGCGCGCCGAAGCCGACCGCGTAGGGCACGAACGAGAGGACCGTCCGCTTGACGCCCGCGTCGTACGTCCAGCCGGCGAGCACGCCGACGAGGTGAACGGTACCCGCGGGCACGCCCGTCGCCAGGGACAGCGGGACGCACGCGGCGAACGCGAGCACGGCCGCGCCCGCGACGAGGCGTCGTGGCGCGGCACCGGTGACGATCGGTTTGTCGGTGCGCCCCAGGGCGACGTCGCGCGGCGCGTCGACCGCGTCGTTGCACCAGCCGATCGAGAGCTGTCCGGTGAGCACGGCGAGCGCCACGAGCACGCAGTCGGCGGGCGAGCGTCCGGCCGCGACCGCCACGACGGCGACGAAGGCCGTGACGGCGGCCGTCGGCAACGGGTGCGACGCGGCGAGGAGAGCACGGACAGTCACGATGAGCCCTCCGAAGCCGCCGGTCGACCGGCTTGCCAGTGTCACATGTCGCCCCGACCACGCCCGGCTGTGACAAGAGGATGCGGGTGGGGGAGATTGGACCGGTGCGGATCGCAAGCGTGTTCGGGGTGCTGCCGCCCCATCGGTACGAGCAGCGGCAGGTCACCGACGCGCTCGTCGGCATGGGCCTCGACCGGACGCCCGGCAGGTCCGCGCTGCTCGACCGGTTGCACGACAGCGCGCACGTACGCACCCGGCACCTCACTCTGCCGCTCGAGCGCTACGGCACGCTCTCCGGCTTCGGCGAGGCCAACGACGCGTTCATCGACGCCGCGATCGACTACGGTACGGCGGCGGTCAAGGGCGCGCTCGCGGAGGCGGGGCTGTCGCCGACCGACGTCGACCTCGTGATCTCGACATCGGTCACCGGCCTCGCCGTCCCGTCCATCGACGCGCGCATCGCCGGCGGGCTGGGCCTGCGGCAGGACGTGAAGCGCGTGCCTGTCTTCGGGCTCGGCTGCGTCGCCGGGGCCGCCGGCATCGCCCGGATGTACGACTACCTGCGGGCGTGGCCCGACCAGGTCGCCGTGCTCCTGTCGGTCGAGCTGTGCTCGCTCACGCTCCAGCGCGACGACTTCTCGACCGCGAACCTCGTGGCCAGCGCCCTGTTCGGCGACGGCGTCGCGGCGGTCGTGGCCTGCGGCGACGACCACCCGCTCGCGACCGGGCCCGAGGTCGTGGCCACCCGCAGCAGGCTCTACCCGGACACCGAGCGCGTGATGGGCTGGGACGTGAAGGACTCCGGCTTCCAGATCGTGCTCGGCGCCGACGTGCCCGACGTCGTCCGGCGGCATCTCACCGGCGACGTGACGTCGTTCCTCGCCGACCACGGTCTCGTACCCGCGGACGTCACCGCCTGGGTGTGCCACCCCGGCGGCCCGAAGGTGCTCGACGCCGTGCAGGACACGTTGCGGCTGCCGGACGGCGCCCTGGAGCTGACCTGGCGCTCGCTCGCGGACGTCGGCAACCTCTCGTCCGCCTCGGTGCTGCACGTGCTGCGCGACACCCTGCGGCTGCGTCCGCCACCCGCGGGCACGCCTGGCATGCTGCTCGCGATGGGACCGGGATTCTGCGCCGAGCTCGTGCTGCTGCGGTGGTAGGCGCCGTGTACCCGCTGCTGGTCCTCCTCGTCGGCCTCGAACGCCTCGCCGAGCTGGTCGTCACGCGCCGCAACGCGGCGTGGAGCTTCGCGCGGGGCGGTGTCGAGGTCGGTCGCGGCCACTACCCGTGGATGGTCGCGCTGCACACGGCGCTGCTCGCCGGCTGCCTCGTCGAGGCCTGGTTGGTCGGGCGTCCGTTCGTCCCATGGCTCGGCTGGCCGATGCTGGCGCTGGTGTGCGCGTCGCAGGCGTTGCGCTGGTGGTGCATCGCCTCGCTCGGCCGCCAGTGGAACACCAGGGTGATCGTCGTCCCGGGGCTCGACCGCGTGACGCGTGGCCCGTACCGCCTGCTGCGTCACCCGAACTACGTCGCCGTCGTCGTCGAGGGCATCGCGCTGCCGCTGGTGCAGACGGCCTGGATCACCGCGCTGGCGTTCACCGCGCTCAACGCCGTGGTGCTCACCGTACGCATCCGCAGCGAGAACGCCGCGCTGGCGCAGCTCATCTCCCGATGATCGACCTGCTCGTGGCGGGTGGCGGACCGGCGGGTCTGGCGACGGCCGTCAACGCGGCGCTCGCGGGGCTAGACGTCGTCGTCGCGGAGCCACGGTCGGTGCCGATCGACAAGGCGTGTGGCGAGGGGCTGATGCCGAACGCCGTGCGCCGGCTGTCGGCGCTCGGCGTGCACGTCGACGGTCACCCGTTCCGCGGCATCAGGTACGTCGACGCCCACCGGCAGGTCGGCACCGACTTCCGCGCCGGCCACGGCCTCGGCGTGCGCAGGACCGTCCTGCATGCCGCGCTCGCGGCGCGTGCGGCGGACCTCGGCATCCCCGTGCGTCCGGTGCGCGTCGACGGCGTGCGCCAGGACGCGGCCGGGGTCGATGCGGGTGGCGTCACGGCGCGGTACCTCGTCGCGGCCGACGGGCTGCACTCGCCGATCCGCCGTACCCTCGGCCTGGCGACGGTCGCGGGTGGTCCGGTGCGGTACGGCCTGCGGCGGCACTTCCGGGTCGCGCCCTGGTCGGAGCACGTCGAGGTGCACTGGTCCGAGAGATCGGAGGCGTACGTCACGCCGCTGGGTCCCGAGCTGGTCGGCGTCGCGCTGCTCACCGCCGAACGCGGGCCGTTCTCCCAGCAGCTGCAACGGTTCCCGGCTCTCGCGGCGCGACTGTCGTCGCGGGAGGACGACGGGCGCGTGCTCGGCGCCGGCCCGTTGCGTCAGGACGTACGCGCGCGGGTATCCGGACGCGTGCTGCTCGTCGGCGACGCCGCCGGCTATGTCGACGCGCTGACCGGCGAGGGCATCGCGGTCGCTCTCGGCGCGGCCGCCGAGCTCGTGCGCTGCGTGCGGACCGGACGGGTCCAGGCGTACGAACGCGCGTGGCGCCGGGTGAGCCGGCGCTACCGGCTGCTGACGCGGGGCCTGGTCTGGGCGCGCGACCGCCCGGCCCTGGCGCCCCGCATCGTCCCGGCAGCCGCCCGCCTGCCGAAGGTGTTCGGCGCGGTGGTCGATCTGCTCGCCTGACGGCCGGGCAGGTGCGCGATGACGCCGGGCTTCACGTCGGCAGGACGACCCGGGTGTTCGGCAGCGGGCCGAGGTAGGCCTCGCCCAGGGACCGGCGGCGGGACGAGATGTCGGTCGGGGCGGCGCTGCGCGGTGTGCCGGCGGGGACGACCCGTACGACGAACTCCTGCACCTTGGCCGGGTCCACCGGCGTCAGGTGGATCATGCAGATGAGCTCACCGTGCTCGCCCGGGATGGACCAGGTGACGTCGGCCGGTGTCGTCGCCGAGACGATGTCGCTCGCCGGACGCGGGGCGGCCAGCGGCCCGACCCGTGCGACGAGGTCGGCGAGCTCGGCCCGACGCTCCGTCAGTGGGCGGTCGAAGTCGACGTTCTCGGCGAAGATCCGGGCGGCCAGGTCGTCGTCCCACTCCCGGACGAGCCGCTCGGTCGCCTCGCGCAGCTCCACCGTCTCCGGCCAGAGGACGACCGTCTGCGCCGGGGCGTTCTCGCGCGACAGCACGCGGCCCAGCGCCTGCACACACAGCGCCGACGGTTCGCCACGGTGGCTGTTGGTGAGGACGACCATGCCGTTCCCGGAGTCCGGGTGCCAGAGCATGAACAGCCGGAACCCGGGCAGCCCGCCCCCGTGTGCCACGTAGGTCCCCTTGTGCAGGTCGAGCGACACCTGCAGGCCCAGCCCGTACCCGCGGATCGCCGGATGCAGTCCGCCGTCGGCGGCCACCGCGAGCGCCGGCGCGTCCACGATGTGCATGCGCTGCATCTCGCGGCGGGAGGCCCGCGAGAGCACGCCGACCTCGAGCGATCCCGTCGGCGGGCGGAACGCCGACCCCAGCCAGGTGACCCAGGTCGCCAGGTCACGCACCGTGCTCATGATGCCGCCCGCCGCCGCGAACGCCGCCGAGGCGGTGTGCGGGTACGGCACCCAACCGCGGTCCGCGTCCAGGGAGTACCCGGTCGCGCGTGCGAGGTCGCCGGGAGCGGCGTTGTCGAAGAACGTCGACGTCAGGCCGAGCGGACGGAAGACCTCGTCGCGGACGAAGTCCTCGATCGGACGACCCACGACCCGGCCGACCGCGAGTCCGGCGAGGGTGAAGCCGAGGTTGGAGTACTCGTAGACGGCGCCGGGGACATGGCTGTAGCGGAGCCCTCTGCTCACCTGCTCGAGGACCAGGTCGACGCTCGCGTCGATAAACGGGTCGACCCACGAGTTGTCCTCGGTCAGCCCGCCGGACATGCTGAGAAGCATCCCGAGCGTCGGCGGGTCACACGGGTCCTCCTCCGTGCCCGACGCCGAGAACTCGGGGAAGTACTTCGTGACCGGGTCGTCCAGCGACAACAGCCCGCGGTCCCGCGCGATCAGGGCGGCACACGCGACGAAACTCTTCGACATGGAGGCGATCGGGAACACGGTGTCCGCGTCGGGAACCAGCCCGTCCTCGCTCACGACGCCGAACCCGGACGCATGCGCCAGCCCGGATTCGGTCGTCCAGCCGTACGCCAACCCCTTCGCCTGGTCGGCGACGGTGTACCGGCCGAACAGCGCGTCCAGCTCGGCGTCGACGGTGACCGGGATGCTCTCGTCCGACATGCAGTGGATCCTTCCTGCTCGCCGACGAGACACTAGCCACCACCTGCCGTGCCCTGGCCGTGCGCCCCGACCAAGTTTGGCGGTAACTTTCGTCCAGAAGACCGACGTGATGAACGATTGACGACCGTACCCTGCAGCAGCGGGGCACGACGGGAAGCTGGTGCCATGAGGCCGAGGAAGATCATGGTGGCCGCCGTCACGGTCGCGACCGTGACGGCGACGCTGGTCGGCTGCGGGGGTTCCGGCGGCACGGGCGGTTCCTCCGGCAAGCCCCAGGCGGGCGGCGACCTGGTCATGGCCAGGGCCGACGAGGCCACCAGCCTGCTGCCCTCCGTCCCGACCGACAACTCGGCCATCTGGATCATCGAGGAGATCTACGACACCCTCACGGTCCCGTCGCAGGACGGCGAGACGGTCGAGCCGTCGCTCGCCACCTCCTGGAAGCAGTCGAAGGACAAGCTGAGCTGGACGTTCACGCTCCGCAAGGGTGCGACGTTCACCAACGGTGACCCGGTCACGTCGGCCGACGTCAAGTTCTCGATCGAGCAGAACCAGGACCCGTCCGCGCCGTTCTCGTTCATCGACTCGATCATCACCAAGATGGACACCCCGGCCGACAACACGATCGTGTTCCACACCAAGAAGCCCTGGTCACCGATCCCCGCCGACATGGCCCTGTACGCGAACTCGATCGTGCCGAAGGACTACGGCGGCATGAGCGCGGAGGAGTTCGCCAAGAAGCCGATCGGGTCCGGGCCGTTCAAGTTCGAGAGCTGGACCAGGGGCAGCAGCCTGAAGATCGTGAAGAACCCCGACCACTGGAACAAGGAGGTGCCACTCCTCGACTCGGTGACGTTCACCGTCGTGCCCGACAGCAACACCCGCGCCACCCAGCTCGCCAGCGGGCAGATCCAGATCAACGAGTACCCGGCGTACTCCAGTGTCAAGACGCTGAAGAACCAGCCAAACGCCAAGGTCACCGCGTTCCCGTCCAGCGAGGTCGACTACCTCGGCATGAACAACTCCCGCAAGCCGTTCGACGACGTCAACGTCCGCAAGGCGATCAGCCAGGCGATCGACAAGGAAGCCATCAACAAGGCCGTGCTCTACGGCCACGGCAAGATCGCCGGTGCCTATCTGTCGCCGGTCACCTGGGCCCACAACGACGAGATCGAGGCGCCGGCATACGACCTGGCCGCCGCGAGGGCGGCGCTGGCCGAGTCGAAGGTCCCCGACGGCTTCACCACCACCTTGACGGTCCCCTCCGGCGACCAAGACCTCGCGAGTCAGGCGCAGCTGGTCCAGGACAGCCTGGGCAAGATCGGCATCAAGGTGACGATCAAGAAGCTCGACCCGGCGGCCCTGGTCACCGCCAAGAAGGCGGGCAACTACGACATGGCGTTCGGCCTCTACACCACCGACATCGTCGACCCGGACGAGATCGCCAGGTTCGCCGGCAGCTACACCGGCGGCGTGCACGCGGTCTACACGTGGTTCAAGGATCCGAGGATGGACAAGCTGGCCGCCACCGCGAGCAGCGAGCCGAAGCAGAGCACCCGCAAGGCCGCGTACGACGAGATGCAGGAGATCGTCGCGGACGAGGTGCCGTTCATCCCGCTGTTCTACGCGCCCGGCACCTACTCGTACTCGACCAAGGTGAACGAGTTCCATCCCGGCGGCACCGGCAACTACTTCCTGAAGAACGTCTGGCTGTCCAAATGAGGTGGGCACTGTGACGGGGGCGCTGTGACGGGAGCGCTCGACCGGCGGCGTACGGAGGAGAGCGGATGGGTCGCTGGCTGATCCGGCGCCTACTGCTCGCGATCCCCGTCGTCTGGGGCGTCGTCACGATCTCGTTCGTGCTGATGCACCTGGCTCCCGGCGACCCGGCCGCGACGGCGCTCGGGGAGAAGGCGAGCCCGGAGGCCGTCGCCGCGCTCCGCCACCTGTGGGGTCTCGACCAGAGCCTGCCGGAGCAGTACTGGAGCTACCTCGGCCAGATCGTCCGCGGTGACCTCGGCGACTCGCTGTACTTCCGCGCGTCGATCACCTCGCTGATGGTGCAGCGGCTGCCGGTGACGCTCGCGCTGATCGTGATGAGCGCCGTCATCGCGTCACTCATCTCGGTTCCGCTGGCGTCGCGGAGCGCGGCGAACGTGAACGGGCCCGTCACCCAGGCGGTACGGATGTTCAACGCCGTGATCCAGGGCGCGCCGACGTTCTTCGTCGGCAGCATGCTGATCCTGTTCCTCGGCGTCCGGATCGCGCTCTTCCCCGCCGGCGGGTACCCGGACGGCGTCGTCCAGCGCGCCTGGGCGCTGGTGCTGCCCGCGTTGACGATCGCGCTGAGCATCGTGCCACTCCTCGTCCGCGGGCTGCGCGCCGCGATGATCGAGGCGCTTGGCAGCGAGTACGTCTCGTTCGCCCGTTCCAAGGGCCTGAGCGACACCGCGGTCAACCGCAGGTACGTGCTGCGCAACGCGGGCATCTCCGGCGTGAGCATCCTCGGCATCCAGGTCGGTGCTCTCGCCAGTGGCGCGCTCGTGGTCGAGCAGGTCTTCGCCATCCCTGGCATGGGCTCGATGCTGATGACGGGCATCCTCAACCGCGACTACGCCCTGGTACAGGCGTGCACCCTGGTCTTCGGTCTGCTCGTGGTCGTCGTCTACCTGGCGACGGACCTCGTCTACGCCCGGCTCGACCCGAGAGCGAGGCTGAGTTGACCGCGACGACCCCCGCCGTCGAGCCGCGCCTGAAGACGCGGGCGTGGGTGCCCGCATGGGCGCGTCGCCACAACATGCAGCTGTGGACGGGCATCGCGATCCTCGGCGTCATCGTGCTGGCCGCCGCCCTCGCGCCCGTCATCGCCGGGCACAACCCGACCGCACCCGACGCAGGGAACGCACTGCAGGGGCCGTCCGGCGAGCACTGGTTCGGCACCGACCACCTCGGCCGCGACATCTTCAGCCGGGCCGTCTACGGCGCCCGTACCGACCTGACGATCGCGGTCGTCGCGGTGATCGCGCCGTTCCTCATCGGGCTCGTCGTCGGGATCACGTCCGGCTACTTCGGCGGCTGGTTCGACACCGTGATGATGCGTATCGCCGACATCGTGACGGCGTTCCCGTTCTTCATCCTCGTCGTCTCGCTGGTGTTCGTGCTCGGGAACGGCGCGTGGAGCATCTTCGTGGCCATCACCGCCGTCTCCTGGGTCGCGTACGCGCGTCTCGTCCGCGCGGAGGCGATGGTGCTGCGCAACAAGGAGTTCGTCGCCGCCTGCCAGGCGAGCGGGATCTCGACGCCTCGCATCCTGCTGCGCCATTTCGCGCCGAACGTGGCCACCCAGGCGATCGTGTACTCGATGAGCGACATCGTGATGAACGTCGGGGTGATCGTCACGTTGAGCTACTTCGGGCTCGGCATCGTCCCGCCGACGCCGGACTGGGGCGCCATGATGGCCGACGGGCAGCAGTTCCTCGCCGGCGGCTACTACGGGGTGACGCTCTTCCCCGCGGGAGCGGTCGTCCTCAGCAGCCTGGCGCTGTCGCTCATCGGTGACGGGCTCGCGCACGTCCTGCGGATCGACAGGTAGGGGCGCGGATGACGGGAGACTCGGCCGCCCTGCTCGTCGTCGACGACCTCACCCTCACGCTGGACATCGCGGGGGAGCATGTCACCGTGCTCGACGGCGTCTCGTTCACGGTCCGGCCGGGCGAGGCGCGTGCACTGGTGGGCGAGTCGGGGTCGGGGAAGAGCCTCACCCTGCGCGCGATCCTCGGCCTGCTGCCGCCGAACGCGCGTCTCACCGGCGGCCGCATCGTCTTCGCCGGCGAGGAGTTCGTCTTCGACGGGTCGAGGAACGGCGCGGGCGCCAGGCGGCGGACGCGCCTGCGCGGCTCGCAGATCTCGATGATCTTCCAGGAGCCGGCCGTCGCGTTCAACCCCGTGATCACCGTAGGCGAGCAGGTCGTCGACGCGGTGATGCGGCGCCGGCAGCTGGGGCGCCGGCAGGCACGCGACTACGCCGTCGAGCTGATGGAGCGGGTCGGGATCCCCGACGCCGCGAGTCGGGTGGACGCGTACCCCTTCGAGCTGTCTGGCGGTCTGAAGCAGCGCGCGATGATCGCCGCGGCGATCGCGGACGAGCCGCGGCTCATCCTGTGCGACGAGCCGACCACCGCGCTGGACGTCACCGTGCAGAAGCAGATCCTGACGCTGTTCACCGGCCTGCGCGACGAGCTCGACGCCGCGCTGCTCTACGTCACGCACGACCTGGCGGTGGTCGCGGAGCTCTGCGACTCGCTGACCGTGCTCTACGGCGGGCGGGTGATGGAGAGCTCCGACCACCTGCGCGCGCTCCTCGACGAGCCGAAGCACCCGTACACCGAGGCGTTGCTGCGGTCGACACCCGACATCGACCGCATCGCCGAGCGGCTATACACGATTCCCGGCAGCGCGCCGTCGTTGCAGGACCGGCCGCAAGGCTGTCCGTTCGCCCCGCGCTGCACGCACCGTCAGGACGACTGCGAGGAGGGTCCCGTGCCCGACACGTCGCGGCTGCCGGGCCGGGTGGTGCACTGCCTGCACCAGGTGGAGCCGTCGTGAGCGACCAGCCGTTGCTGCGGTGCGCGGACATCGTGGTGAGCTTCAAACAGAAGCGATCGACGTCGCGGTTCGTCGCGGTGAACGAGGCGTCGCTCGACGTCGAGCGCGGCCAGATCGTCGGACTGGTGGGTGAGTCGGGGTCCGGGAAGTCGACGCTGGCGCGCGTGGTGGTCGGGCTGCAGCCGGCCGACTCCGGCACAGTGACGTTCGACGGACGCCTGCTCGGCACGCGGCGCGCTCTGGCGGACCGGCGCGGCATCCAGATGGTGTTCCAGGATCCGTACGGCTCGCTCGACCCGCGGATGAGCGTCCGAGCCACCCTGGCCGAGATGATCAAGCGGCACACCTCCCTGCGCCGGCGTGCCCTGAACGAGCGATGCGTCGAGCTGATGGACATGGTGCAGTTGCCCGCGTCCCTGTTGAGCTCGCGACCCGCGGGGATGTCCGGCGGCCAGCGCCAACGCGTCGCGATCGCGCGCGCCCTGTCGATCGAGCCGACGCTGCTCGTCGCCGACGAGCCCGTCGCCGCGTTGGACGTGTCGGTCCAGGCGGGGATCGTCAACCTGCTGGCGGACCTCCGTCGCGAGATCGGTCTGTCGATCCTGTTCATCTCGCACGACCTGGCGATCATCAGGACCCTGTGCGACCGGGTGAGCGTCATCTACGGCGGCACGATCGTCGAGGAGAACGCCTGTGCCGCCTTGTTCGAGAACCCCCGCGACGACTACACGAAGGCCCTGCTGAGTGCCATCCCGCGCCTGGAACGTGCACACTGACCTCGTATCTTCGGGCACGACCTGAAGCGGAGGGCTGGACGTGGCGTTGGATCGGGAGGACCTGGCCAGGCGCGCCGGGGAGATGGTGTCGACGCTGCGCGAGGCCGACGTCGAGGGCGTGGTGCTGTCGTTCGTCGACACGGCGGGGATCAACCGGATCAAGACGGTGCCGCTGAGCCGGTTCGAGCGGGCGGCGGCGTGGGGTGCCGGCATGTCGCCGGTGTTCGACACGTTCCTGTCCAACGACGCGCCCGTCCGCACGGCCGACCTCGGTGGTCCCGACGGCGACCTGCGGCTGCACCCCGACCTCGACAGGGTCGTCGTGCTCGCCGCCCAGCCGGGGTGGGCGTGGGCGCCGGTCGACAGGTACACCCAGGACGGTGAGCCGTACGCCGCGTGCCAGCGGATGTTCGCGTCGCGCATGGTCGAACGCGCCAGGGCCGCCGGTCTCACGTTCGCGATGGCGTTCGAGATCGAGTGGGCGATCAGCCGCGGCGACGGCCACGACTTCGAACCCGCGTGTCTCGGACCGGCGTACGGCATGACGCGCCTGGTGGAGCTGAGCGACTACGCGCGCGACGTGCTCGCCGCGCTCCGGGTCGAGGGGCTCGACGTCGAGCAGCTGCATCCCGAGTACTCCGACGGGCAGTACGAGGTGTCGGTCGCCGCGACCGATCCGGTGACCGCGGCCGACCGCAGCGTCCTCGTGAGGCAGACGATCCGTGCCGTGTCCGCGGAGCACGGTTACCGCGTGTCGTTCTCGCCGTCCGTCGTCGTGCGGCACGTGGGCAACGGCGGGCACGTGCACCTGTCCGCGTCGCGCGACGGACGCAACGTCTTCGCCGGCGGTGACGGCAGGTACGGCATGACGGGCGAGGCCGAGGCGCTGATGGCGGGCGTGCTCGAACGGCTGCCCGCGCTGCTCGCGATCGGCGCGCCCTCGCCGGCCAGCTACCTGCGCCTGGTGCCCTCGCACTGGGCGGGACCGTACGGCTGCTGGGGACGCGAGAACCGCGAGGCCGCGGTACGCCTCGTCACGGGTTCGGTCGGCGACGAGGCGGGTGCGGCGAACGTCGAGGTCAAGTGCGTCGACCTCGCCGCCAACCCCTACCTCCTCGCCGGGTGCCTGATCGCCGCCGGCCTGCACGGGACCTCGTCCGGCGCGACGTTGCCGGACGAGGTCACCGGCGACCCCGCCGGGTACGATGCCGCCGACCTGGCGGCCAGGGGAGTGCACCGGCTGCCGACCACCCTCAGCGTGTCGGTCGACGCCTTCGCCGCCGACGAGGTCCTGCGCGACGCGCTCGGCACCTGGCTGTTCGATGCCGTCGCCGCCGTACGCCGCGGCGAGATCGACAGGTTCGCCGACTCCAGCCCGGAGGAGATCGTCGAGGCCCTGCGCTGGGTCTACTGAAGGACCTCGGCCCGCACCTTCGCGATGTAGCGGCGGTACACGGGCTCGATCACCGGCCGCACCAGCAACCGCAGCGGGAACGGCAGGGTGGCGACGAGCATCGCGCGCTCGCTCGCGTCGCATTCCTCGAGAACCGCCCCGAACATCAGCGGCAGCTCTGCCGGACGCATGCCCCGTCGCGCGTGCTCGCCGAGTCGTGCCCACTCGCCGGCCGTGACGTGCTCGGTGACCAGCGGCAGGATCTCGGCCTCCTCGTCGCCGAGGTGGACCAGCAGGACGGCCTGCAGCGACTCGAGCACCTCGGCGAGCGGCTCGGGGTGCGCCGCGGACTCCACCCAGTCGGGAAGCAGCCTGCCGACCTCGGTCACGAGGGCAGCGAGCTCTCCGTGCTGTGCCTCCATCCGGGCCGTCACGTCCGCGCGGGTCTGCACCCGGCGTTCGAGCAGCGGCCACAGCTCCACGTCCTCGCCGGAGTGGTGCAGGTGCAGTCCCTCCATGATGAGGCGCGCGTGCCCGGCGACGATCCTCGCCCGGGTACGGTCGCCCACCGCGACGCCACGCACGGCGCCCGGCAGTGCAGCGAACTCCCGGCGGAAGACCCGGTGGACGATCAGCATCTCCCGGATGTCGGCCATTGCGGCGTCGCGGGGGACGGCGGGATGCGCGGTCATGGTGTGACCCCGTTCCGGTCGAGTGCGACGGCCTCGAGCTCGTCGATGGCGGTGCCGCTCGCCTCGTCCGCGCGCATGACGGCGCCGAGCTCGGCGGCACGGATCCGGAACGACGGCTCGTCGAGGAGCCTGCGGACGGCGCGTGCGATCGCGCCGGGTGGTGCCTTCCTGCCCAGCCGCAGGCCGGCGCCGGCGGCGACGACCCGGGCCGCGCTGTCGGGTTGGTCGCGGCCCAGCGGGATCACCAGCTGCGGCACGCCCGCGACCAGGGCCTTCGCGACCGAGCCGTGCCCGCCGTGGGTGACGCACGCCGCGGCGTGCGGGAGGACGGTGGAGTGCGGCGCACTGCGCACCACGCGCACCCGCTCGGTCCCGGGCACCTCGGCCGGGTCGATCTCCGGCCCGGTGGTCACCAGGGTGCGCACCGGCAGCGTGTCCAGAGCGGCGACGGCGCGGCGCAGCACGGGTGCCTGGTCCATGAAGGTCGACGACATGCTGACCAGCACCAGGGGCTCGTCGCCGGGAGGGAGCTCGGCGGGAAGCGCCCATGCGGGGTCGTCGAGCTGCGGGCCGACGTACCGGACGTTCGCCGGCATGCGGGCGGGGAACTCGAACGCGCGCGAGGTCAACACGAGGACGCGCGTGGCACCGGTCAGCTGGTCGAAGACGTGCCTGAGCGGCGGCAGCCCGAGCTCGTGGCGGGCGGCGTTCAACGTCGCCGTGCCCGGCGACCACAGCCGGAGGAAGACCGCGTTCATCACACTGTCGCGCAGCCGACCGAGCGGACCGCGGAGTGGGAACCAGCCGGTGCCGTACGGCGGCAGGCCGCGCGCGGGCAACAGGTAGACGTTCGGCATCAGCGCGACGGAGGGCAGCCCGCGGCTCTCGGCGGCGGCGAGCGCGCCGAGCAGCGTGAACGTCGCCAGCACGGCGTCGGCGGGTCGCGCGTCGAGCGCGGCGCCGACCTCGGCCGCGTAGTCCGCGGCGGGCCCGGCGAGCACCCGGTCGAGCAGCCGGTCGGCGACCTGCATGGGCGTGCGCAGGTCGTGATCGACGAACGGGTCGGGGTCGGCGGCCATGCGTCGGTGCGGCACGCGCTGCCAGGGCAGGAACGTCGCCCCCGCGGCCTCGACCTGAGTCCGCAGCGTCGGCGCGGCCAGGGCGGTGACCCGGTGGCCGCGCGCGACGAGCCGCCGGACCAGGACGAGCTCGGGTCCGACGGTTCCGCCGCCGTCCCACATCGCGAAGAGGTACTCCATCGTCGTGCTCCGATCTCAGGGAGCCAGGGCCCCGGTGACGAGCCGCTGCATGACGCGGGCGGTCTCGGCGAGCGAGTTGTCGAGGTCGCGGCGCAGCAGCTTCCAGACGTAGATGTCGGTTGCCGCGTAGAGCGTCGTGAGGGTGTGCCGCCGGGCGCGGGTGTCCGCCGGCAGCCGATCGGCGAAGACCTGCTCGAGCCACGCCCGGTGCTTGGTTCGGCCCGACGCGAGGACGTCGGCGAGGACGGGCATGCGGTCCTCGAGCGCCAGGAACCTGATGATGGCGTCGCCGATCTCCTCGTACTCCCGGAGCAGCACGCGTATCGAAGCGGCGGTGTCGCCGACGCGAGCCGTGCCGCGCCGGTCGTCCACCTCGACGGCGACACCCTCCACGAGGACGGCGAACAGGTTCTCCTTGCTCTCGAAGTGGTTGAGCACGGTCTGCTGGGTCACGCCCGCCTCCTGCGCGATCGTCGACAGCGTCACGTCGTCATACGGTGCGGCCAGGAACTGCTCCCGCGCGGCGGCGAGGATGCGTCCGTGAGTCCGCTCCGCGGCGCTGGCCCTGGAGGTCATCCGGTAGCTGCGCTTGTCCGTTTTCATTATGGTCAGACTAAAGCTGAAATTTGGGCAGCAGTCAAGCGAAAGTTGGTGACGTGAGGAGGCGCTGCCGGACCGTCAGGCGGGCTCGCCCGCGTGGGCGGTCGCCTCGGCGAGCGCACGGCGGGCGCGGCGGAGGATCATCGGGACACCGGACTCCTCGGCCAGGCGTGACGCGCGCTGTGCCGATCGGACGGCGAGGTCGTGGTTGCCGCGGATCGACTCGATCCTGCCGATGGTGAGGGCCTCGACCACGAGACCGGCGTGGTGGTCGGAGCTGCGGTAGTACGCCGCCGCGTCGGCCAGCAGCTCGTCGGCCGCGGGCCAGTCGCCGCGTCGTGCGGCGACGACCGCGCGACCGAGACGGAGCACCGCGCTGCCGTTGTCGTCGCCGATCCCGCCGGTGATCGCGAGCGCCTCGGTGAGGTCCTCGTCGGCCTCGTCGAGCCGGTCGAGCGCGAGCAGGGTCTGTGCGCGGTCGTGCAGCATCTGCGCGCGCGTTCTCGTCGCGCCGAACTCCTCTTGCTCCGCCAGCGCCGCCGCGAAGACCGGGAGCGCCTCGGCGTACCTGTCGTCCTCGAGCAGCGCCTCGCCGAGCCGGTAGAGCGTACGGATGTGCAGGTCGCGGCCGGCCTCGCCCGCCTGCGGCAGCAGTCCGCGCAGCTCGGTGACCGCGCGGTCGAACTCCGTGGCGTGGTACGCGACGTACGCCCGCTCGAGTCCGACGGCGACCTCCAGGCGCACGTCGTCGGTCGCCTTCGCGGCCTCGACCGCGCGCTCGGTCACCGCGCGGACCTTGCGCCACTCGTCACCTCGCTGCAGGTACGCCGAGCTCAGCGCGAGCAGCAACCTGACTTGCAGGTCGGGGGTCGCGCCCATGGCGCCGACCCGCTCCAGCATCCGGATGCGCTCGTCGTCGTACCTGCGTAGACCGAGGTAGGCGTCGCAGCGCAGCGTGAGGAGCGCCGCCAGGTCGGGATCGACGGCCGCGGCGAACTCGGCGGCGGCCACCAGCTGGTGCCGGGACGCGTCGAGCCAGGCGAGGGCGTCGTCGTCGATCGCGGCCGCCGGTTCCGGTGGGGTCTCGACGCCGGCCGAGGGCTGGTCGCCGGGCAGCCGTCCGTGCGGGATGAGCGCATCGGCGCGCTCGGCCAGACCCAGCCAGGTGCGAAGGACGCGGGAGACCGCCGCGGTCCGGTCCTCCTGGCTCTCCTCGGCCTCGACGCGTTCCCGTGCGACCAGGCGAACGAGCTCGTGTAGCCGGTACGTCGCGCCCCCTGCGGGATCGTCGCCGTCGTCCTCGACGAGGTGGGCGGCGGCGAGGTCGTCGAGCAGCGTGTGCGCGGTGCCCTCGTCGGTGTCGAGCAGCGGCGCGCCGATCCAGTCGGGGAAGTCCGGTCGCGGGAGCAGCGCCAGCCGCCGCAGCAGCCGCCGCTGGTCGTCGTCGAGCGAGCGCCAGCTGAGCAGGAGCGTCGCCCGGACGGCGAGGTCGCCCGTCTGCAGGACGTCGAGTCGGCGGTGCTCGTCGGTGAGCCGGTTGGCGATCCTTGCCAGCGCTCCCCGGCGTCCCGTCGCCGTCACCTGCGCGGCGATCACCCTGATCGCGAGCGGCAGCCGGCCGCACAGGTCGACGACGACCCCGGCGGCGACGTCGTTGCCGTGGTCTCCCTGCGCGTCGCCCACGAGGCCGGCGAGGAGCGCCAGCGCGTCGTCCTCGTCGAGTGTGTCGACCGCCGTGTGATGCGCGGAGACGAGATCGGTCAGCGCCGGCCGGCTCGTGACCACGACACCGCAGCCGCTCGTCGGCGGCAGCAACGGGCGTACCTGCGCGGCGTCGGCGGCGTCGTCGAGTACCACGAGCACACGCCGGTCGGCGACGCAGCTGCGGTACAGCGCGGCACGCTCCTCGAGGCCGGACGGCATCGCCTGGCCGTCGATGCCGAAGGCGCGCAGGAACGCGGCGAGCACCTCGCTCGGATCGACCCGGTGTCCCGCCGTGCCGCCGAGCGACGCGTAGACCTGGCCGTCGGGGAACGACGTGCGCGCGAGGTGGGCGAGGTGCACGGCGAGCGCGGTCTTGCCGATTCCGCCGCCACCGTGCAGGCAGAGCACCGTGGGCGCCGTACGCGTGTCGTCCGGGGTCAGCCGGGCGAGCAACGACCGTACGTGCTCCTCCCGCCCGACGAACGCCGACAGGTCTGCGGGCAGCTGGCGCGGGACCGGCAGCGCCGTGGACGGCGTGGCTGCGGGCTCCGCGGTGACGAGCAGGTCGGAGTCGCCCTCGAGGATCCGTTGCTCGAGCCGCCGCAGCTCCTGTCCCGGGTCGAGGCCGAGCTCGTCGGCGAGCCGGCGCCTGCCGTCCTGGTAGGCCTGCAGGGCGTCGGCCTGCCGGCCGGCGCGGTGCAGCGCGAGCATCAGGTGCGCGCGAACGCGGTCACGCCGCGGGTAGCGGGAGACGAGCTCGACGAGCTCGGGCACCAGCTCGGCGTCGGAGCCGAGCGCGAGCTCGCCCTCGATCCGGCCCTCGACGGCGACGAGCCACTCCTGGGTGAGGCGGTCGGCGGCGACGTCGAGCAGCGGCGTGCTGACGTCCTGGAGGGGCTCGCCACGCCACCGGTCGAGCGCCTGCCGGAACGTCGTAACCGCGTCGGCGGCGTCGCCCGCGCGCAGCGCCGTCGTCGCCAGCTCCACGAGTCGGCGGAACTCCTCGAGGTCGACCGTCGCCGACTCGGTCGACAGGACGTAGCCGGGACGCCGCGTCACCAGCAGGGCGCGGGGCTCGGGCACCCCGGCCGCGGCGAGGCGCTTGCGCAGTGCGGCGACGCACGCCTGGATCTGCACCGCCGAGGTCGGCGGCGGGGTGTGCCCCCACACGGCGTCGGCGAGATGGTCGGCGCTGACGACCTCACCCGCGTGCAGCATCAGGCAGCCGACGATGGCGCGTTCCCGATGACCACTGAGGTTGACCGGTCGGTCGTGGACGCGTATCTCCAGCGGACCCAGGAGTCCGTACGAGACGGCGGCGCCCGTCATGCGTGTCCCGCCGGCCGTGCCTCATGGTCGCGCGACGTTGCCTCTGGACGTTCCCGCTCTCCGGCACGCTGGTACGCCCGCGACAGCGAGAAGCGCACCCGCCGGGCGGTCAGCGGCTGCCGTTCCCGCTCGCACAGCGACAGCACCCTGGTGAGGGTGCGGATGGCCGCGACGTGCCGGCCGCGCAGTGACTCGAGACGTCCGCGCTGGTGCTCGGTCGTCATCTCGTCGCCCGGGCTGTTGTCGCGGCCGAAGATCTCGGCGGCCCGGGCGAAGGCGTCGTCGGCCTCGCGCCACCGGCCCTGCTGGGCGAGGGCCTCGGCGAGGTGGATCGACAGGTACGCGATGCCGGTGTCGTCGGTGAGCGGCTCCACGATGGCGAGCGCCCGGCGCAGCTGGCGCTCGGCCTCCGCTCCGCGGTCGACGTCGAGGAGCCGCAGCGCGTAGTGGAGCAACATCACCCCGGTGCCGCGGGTGTCCTCACCGCCGTCCCGGCCGTCCAGTGCCTCCGCGAAGAGCTCGATGGCATGCTGCGGCTGGCCGGACTGTGCGAGGGCGTTGCCCAGCAGGGTCAGCGTCTGCCGGTGGAGAACGGTGTCGGTCTCACGGGCGACCGGAAGCAGCAGCTGCAGCTCGTCGACGGCAGTGTCGAACTCGGTCATGACGTACCGGTACCACGCGACCTGTTCCCTGGCCTTGACCTCGAGGTACGTGTCGCCGCTGTCGCGGGCGAACGGAACGGCCCGCTCGGCGAACGGCAGCATCTCGTCGGGCGGGGCGCCCGCCTGGCCGTGTGCGGTGGCGAGCTGGAGCAGCAGGCGGGCACGCAGGCCCGGCGTCACGTCGTCCGACCGCTCCGCGGCCTCGACCGCCCTGATCCTGAGGTCGGCGACGTTGCGGATCGAGAAGAGGCCGTCGAGTCGCGTCGCCAGCCGCGCGGCGACGTCGCCATCGCGCGTCGCCGCCTGCTCCACCGTCGACGTCAGCTGGTCGTGCCAGCGCTCGAACCAGGCCAGAGGGTCGCCTCGCGCCGACTCGGTCGCCTGCGGTGGGGCACCGCCGCTGAGGGCGAGGCCGCGGTTGACGGTGCTACCCGCGGCGATCGCCTGGTCGGTGGCCTCGGCGAGCCCGAGCCAGGCGTGGTGCAGGCGGCCGAGCGCCGCGTCGCGCGTGGTGTCGTCCTCCTCCTCGTCGAGCCGTTCGCGGGCGACGAGACGGACCAGGTCGTGCAGCCGGTACGTGGCGCGCCCGGCCGCGTCGGCACTGTCCGGCTCGATCAGGTGGACGGCGACGAGCGTCGCGAGGAGGTCGTGACCGGCGTCCTCGTCGGAGTCCAGGAGGGGCGCGGCGACCCAGCGGGGGAAGTCCGCGTGGGGGATCAGCGCAAGGCGTCGCAGCAGGCGCCGCTCGTCGGCGGTGAGGTGCTCCCAGCTCAGCAACAGGGATGCGCGGACGGCGAGGTCGCCGACCTGTAGCAGGTCGAGGCGCTGCCGCTCGTCGAGCAGGCGCCCGACGAAGCGGTCCACCGCACGCGGTGACGCCCCGGTGAGCCGTGCCGCCACGACGCGGATGGCGAGCGGCAGCCCGCCGCAGAGCTCCACGATGCGACTCGCCGCGATGAGCGCGCCGTCCGTGCCGGTCGACGCGTGGAGCAGCTCGACGCCGTCGGACGAGCCGAGTGGTCCGACGCTCTCGTGCACCGCGCCGGCGAGGTCCCGGAGAGGTCGGCGACCGGTGATCAGCACCGCGCTGTCACGGCTCGGCGGCAGCAGCGGACGGACCTGCCTCGTGTCCGCGGCGTCGTCGAGGACGACAAGGACGGCGCGGTCGGCGAGGCGGCTGCGGAAGAGTGCCGCGCGCTCGTCGAGGCCCGCGGGAACGGCGTCGCCGCCGAGGCCGAGTGCACGCAGGAACGCGGCGAGCACGTCAGCGGGGTCGGCCGGGCGTCCACCGGTGCCGCCGAGGTGCGCGTAGAGCTGCCCGTCGGGGAACGACCTCGCGACGCCGTGACCCACGTGTACCGCGAGCGCGGACTTGCCCACCCCGCCTCCTCCGTGCAGGCAGACGACGGCCGGCGCGTCACCCGTCCGGCCGGTGAGCCGTGCTCGCACGGCGTCGGCGTGCCGGTCGCGGCCGACGAGGTGCGGGACGTCCGCGGGCAGCTGACGCGGGACCGGCAGCTCCGGCCGCGCCGAGGGCGGTTCGGTCCCCGTCGCGACGAGAAGGGAGCTGTCGTCACGGAGCATCCGCCGGTGGAGGTCGCGCAGCTCGTCGCCGGGATCGAGGCCGAGCTCCTCGACGAGGAGCTCGCGTCCGTCCTGGTATACGCGCAGTGCGTCGGCCCTGCGTCCGGCGCGGTACAGCGCGAGCATCAGCTGACCCCTGAGGTGCTCGCGGAGCGGGTGCTCGCCGACGAGGGCGAGGAGGTCGGGGACCAGATCCGCATGCCCGCCGAGCGCGAGCTCGGCGTCGAGACGGCCCTCGTCGGCGAGCAACCACTCCTCGATGAGGCGCTCCGCGGCCGCGTCGAGCTCCGAGGCGTCGATCCCGGCGAACGGCACGTCGCGCCACAGGCCGAGCGCACGGACGAACAGGTCGCGCGCCCCGGCGTGGTCGCCTCGTCGCGCCGCGGTCTCGGCGTCCCTGGAGAGCGCGCGGAAGTCGGCGAGGTCGGTGGTGACGCGGCCGGTGAGCACGTAACCGGGCGGCCTGGTGGCGACGACGGCGCGGGCGTCGGTGACGCCGGCGGCGGCGAGTCCCTTGCGGATGCGCGAGACGCAGTTCTGGATCTGCACGGCGGCGGTGGGCGGGGTCGCCGGGCCCCAGACGACGTCGGCGATCTGGCTCGCGCCGACGATCTCGCCCGTGCGCTGCAGCAGCAGCGCGACGATCGCGCGTTCCCTGTGCCCCTTGAGCTCGACGGGCCGGTCGCCGACGCGGACCTCGAGGGAGCCGAGGAGGAGGAACGCCACGTCGGGATCGTCCGGTCGGTCAGCCCCGTTGGGGTCCACGACCGGTCACCTCCCGAGAGCCCGCGTCGCCGGGCAGCATGCCGGCTCCCGCATTGTCCTATGCCGGACGCACTCCCGGGTATCGAGGTGGGGAGGCGGACGCGGGCCCTCGGTGGTGCAACGTTGTACTACTCGGTGAGGGCGGGGACGTCCTCGGCCGGGCGCGACGCTGGCCTGGTGGTCTCCCGGCCGGTGCGCAGCGGCACCTCCTTGAGGAAGAACGCCACGACGAGGGCGACGACGATGAACGGGATGCCGGCGAGGTAGACGTCGTCGATCGCCTGCGAGAACGCCGTGAGTACGAGGTGCTTGACCGGTTCCTCCAGCTGCTGCAGCGCCTGGATGTCGTTGGCGTCGACGGCCGGTGGCTTCGCGCCGCCGGGCAGCGAGAGGCCCTCCATCTGCTCGGCCAGGTGGGCCGCGAGCCGGTTGCTGAGCACGGCGCCGAAGATGGCCGTGCCGATCGCCCCGCCCATCTGCCGGAAGAAGACCGTCGAGCTCGTCGCCGAGCCCATGTCGCGCATCTCCACGGAGTTCTGCACGGCCGTGACGATCGTCTGCATGGTGAAGCCGAGCCCCGCGCCGAAGACGTACGCGAAGATCGCGGCCTGCCAGTACGGGGTGTCGACGGAGAGCCGGCTCATCAGCCCGAGCGCGACGAGCAGCGTGGCAGCGCCGAGGATCGGGTAGATCTTGTACCTGCCCGTCCTGGAGATGAGCTGGCCGGACCCGATCGATGTGGTGAAGATGCCGACCACCATCGGCAGCATCGCGAGACCCGAGACGGTGGGCGACATGCCCATGACCGCCTGCAGGTAGAGCGGGAAGAAGACGATGCCGCCGAACATCGCGACGCCCGCCAGGATGGCGAACAGGTTGCCGATGCTGAAGACCGAGTTGCGGAACAACCGCATCGGGATGATCGGTTCGGGTGCGCGGCGCTCGACGAGCACGAACACGACCGTCAGCGCCAGCGAGCCGCCGAGCAGGACCAGCGACAACGGGCTGAACCAGCCGTTCGCGGTGCCCGACCAGTTGAGGTAGAGCAGCAGCAGGCTGACGCCCGCCACGATGACGGTGGCGCCGAGGTAGTCGACCTTGTGCGACCTGGTGACGTGCGGCATGCGCAGCGCCAGTGTCGTGACGACGAGGGCGGCGAGCCCGATCGGGACGTTGATGAAGAAGATCCAGCGCCAGCCGGGGCCGTCGGTGAAGAACCCGCCGAGCAGCGGGCCGGCCACGCTCGCGACGCCGAACACGACGCCGAAGTAGCCCTGGTAGCGGCCGCGCTGACGCGGCGGGATGACGTCCCCGACGATCGCGAGCGCGATCGACATCAGGCCGCCGCCGCCGATGCCCTGCAGCGCGCGGAAGCCGATCAGCTGTCCCATGTTCTGGCTGAGACCGGCGAGCACCGAGGCCACCAGGAACGTGCAGATCGCGATCTGGAAGATCAGCCGCCGACCGTAGAGGTCGGAGATCTTGCCCCACAGCGGGGTCGTGGCGGTGGCCGTGAGCAGGTACGCGGTGACGACCCAGGACAGCTGGTCGAGGCCGCCGAGGTCGCTCACGATCCGCGGCAGCGCCGTGCCGACGATGCTCTGGTCGAGCGCCGCGAGCAGCATGCCGGCCATCAGGCCGACGAGGGTCACCAGGATCTGCCGATGGGAGAGGTAGCGGGGTGTGTCGGGGTCGAGTGCGGGGTCGGAGGTGGACGCGGCCGCCCGCGAGCTCTGGTCGCGGTCGACGTGGTCGGTCACGAGCCGTCCTCCAAAGTGAGCATCGCAGCGAGTACGCAAGGCGGGGGCGAGGGATGTGCCGTAGGTGAGCGAGGAGCGGGGCGGAGGAGGCCGGCGGGGAACACGGTCATCTGTGCTCCGTTTCGGGGACCTGCTGGTCGAGGGTGTTGGCGAGACGGTGGGCGAGGGCGCAGAGCGTGCGGATCTCGTCCTCGGACCAGTCCGCCATCGCGGCGTGGATGACGTCGTTGCGCGCCCGGGTGGCGGCGGCGAGCCGTCGCCTGCCCTTGGCGGCGAGCACGAGCTTCGCGGCGCGCCTGTCGTCGGGATCCTCGGTACGCACGACGTACCCGGACTTGACCAGCCGGGCGACGTGCCGGCTGACCGTGGAGGTGTCGAGGCCGACCTGACCGGCCAGCTCGGAGACCCGGCAGACGCCGTTCTCCCGCACCCGGTGCAGGAGGAGAACCGCCCACGCCTCGTCCGGCGTGCGCGCCGTCACCGTCTTGAGCTGCCGGCCGATCCGCATGAGCGCGACGGGGAGACCCTGCTCGAGCTCCACCGGGGCCGAGTTCGTTGCTTGCACCCCACAACAATAGGCAGGCGGATGGCAGGGACCGGCGACCCGTTTGCCAACCCTTGACCGACCCGCCGTCCCGTTCGGGCGCTCGGTGCAGCACCGGTCACCGGATGTCGCCGCGCGCGCTGCCCTGGCGCGCCACCCGCGTGCCTCTCCCGGCCTAGCCCGCGCGCCTCCCCAGGCGCCGCCCACCGGCGAATGATCATGTTCACCTGGTGAAGGCGTCCTTCACATGGCACATGCACCGTGGGAAGTGAGCATTCACCCACTGAACATGATCATTCGCCCGGGTCATTCGCGCGAGGGGGTCCGCCGCCGCTCCCGCGGTTACGCGACGCCGGTGGCGAGGAGCTGGGCCCAGCCGGGGGCGTAGGTGCCGTGCAGGACGAGGGAGGCGGCGCCGACGGCGCCGACGTCGTCGCCGAGGACGCTGCGCTCGACGCGTACGGTGCGTAGCCGCCGCGCGATCGTGCGCTCGTTGACGGCCGTGGTCAGCTCCGGCAGCAGGCGGCTCTCGAGGTGCCGCAGGGCGGTGCCGCCGACCACGAGCAACCGGACGTCGACGACGTTGACGAGGCTGACCGCGGCCTGCGCGAGCAGGTGCACCGCGCGGTCGACGACGTCGGCGGCCGCGGGGTCGCCCTGGGCGGCGGCGCGGCAGACCTGGGCGTACTCCGACCGGATGCGGGTCTTGGTGCCGGTGACGCCGAGCCGCTTGGCCACGCGGCGTCCGTGCCGGTCGCGCAGGTCGGCGAGCATCGCCTCGGGTGAGCAGTGCGCCTCGGCGCAGCCGCGGTTGCCGCAGTGGCACGGGCGGCCGTCGGGCACGACGGTGATGTGGCCGAACTCGCCGGCGTTGCCGGTCTGGCCGCGGTGCACGGTCTCGCCGAGCATCAGCCCGCCGCCGATGCCGGTGCCGAGGTAGAGGAACGCGAACGGCTCCGCGCGGTCGGCGCCGCCCGCCCAGCGCTCGCCGACGGCCATCGCCGTCGCGTCGTTGTCGAGCCGGACGGGGATGCCGACCCGGTCGGCGAGGGCGTCGACGAGCGGCTCCTCGTGCCAGCCGGCGAGGTTGGGTGGCTCGACCACGAGCCCGCGTTCGAGGTCGACGGGTCCCGGGCACGCCACGCCGACCCCGGCGACCGCAGTGACGGGGATGTCCGCCTTCTCGATCACCTGGTCGATCGCGCCGGCGAGACGCTGCACGGTCGAGCGCGGGCTGCGCCCGCCGTTCGACCGGCGGCGCACGCGGGCGACGACCTCGCCGCCGAGGTTCATCAGCACCGTCACGGTCGCGTCCGGGTCGAGGTGCATGCCGATCGCGTACGCCCCGTGCGGGTTGAGGGCGAGCGCCGTGCGCGGCTTGCCACCGGCGGAGGGGAGACGCCCGGCCTCGACGACGAGCTCGGCCTCGAGCAGCCGCCGGACGATGTTGGACACGGTCTGTGTCGTCAGTCCCGTCAGCTCGGCGAGCTCCACACGGCTGATCTCGCCGCGGCTACGAATGGCCTCGAGGATGACGGCCCGGTTGTAGCCGCCCACTCGAGGGAGGTTCGTTCCGCTCCTCATACCACCTCCCGGTAGGACGCGCAGTGAGCATACCTTGACTTACTAAATCCAATGGTCTTACTTTCTCCCGTAAGGTCCGCGAAGGTCGGCTGCTGTTCGACCCGGTCACTGACGCTCGACGACGAGAGGAACCGTCATGCGGCTGCGGGTACTCGCTTCTGCCATGGTCTGTGGAGTGATGGCCGTCGCGGCCACCGCGTGTGGGGGCGGGGCGGGCAGCGACGACTCCAACGACAAGACCATCAAGATCGCGTACCAGCGCTGGGGTGCCGGCCGCGTGATGGACACGTTCCTCGAGGACATGAAGAAGGACTTCGAGAAGGCCAACACCGGCACCAAGGTGGAGCTCGTCCCGATCGTCGCGTCGGAGAACGACTACTACACCAAGCTCCAGCTGATGATGCGGTCGCCGCGGACGGCACCCGACATCGTCCGCGAGGACACGTTCCTCATCAACTCCGACATCCAGGCGGGCTACCTGCGCCCGCTCGACCCGTACCTGTCGAAGTGGGAGGAGTGGGACCAGTTCGAGGGCCCGGCCAAGGAGGCGGGCAAGGCACAGGACGGCAAGGTCTACGGCGTCACGGACGGCACCGACACCCGGGGCCTCTGGTACAACAAGAAGATCTTCGCGAAGGCCGGCTTCCCGGTGCCGTGGGAGCCGAAGAACTGGGACGAGATCCTCGACGCGGCCCGCACCATCAAGCAGCAGGTGCCGGACGTCATGCCGCTCAACGTGTTCTCCGGCAAGGCCGCGGGTGAGGCATCGGCGATGCAGGGCTTCGAGATGCTCCTGTACGGCACCGAGGACACCCTCTACAACCCGCAGCAGAAGAAGTGGGTGACCGGTGCCAAGGGCTTCGAGGACTCGCTCGACTTCATCAAGACGGTGTACGGCGAGAAGCTCGGTCCCACGCCGAAGCAGGCGCTGAACAAGCAGATCCAGAACACCGTCTCCGCCGACTGGATGCCGAAGCAGGAGCTCGCCATCAACCTCGACGGCTCGTGGCTGCCGAACACCTGGCTGAAGACCGGTGCGAAGCCGTGGCCGCAGTGGTCGAAGGTTCTCGGCACGACGCCGATGCCGACGCAGAACGGGCAGGCGCCCGGCAAGGTCAGCCTCTCCGGCGGATGGACCTGGGCGATCCCGCAGAAGTCGGTCAGCCCCGACCTTGCGTGGAAGCTCATCGAGCAGATGGGCTCGAAGGAGAACAACCTCCGCTTCGTCAACGAGAACGCGCAGATCGCGGTGCGCAAGGACGTCGCCGGTGAGAAGGCGTACCTCGAGGCGCAGCCGACGGTGAAGTTCTTCACCGACCTCGTCTCCGTCACCCAGTACCGCCCGGCCCTGCCGGAGTACCCGAAGATCTCCAACGAGATCCAGGTGGCGATGGAGCAGGTCATGACGGGGCAGCAGCAACCCGGTGCCGCCGCGGGTACGTACGACAAGGCGGTCGCGGGCATCGTCGGCGAGGACAAGACGACCCAACGAAGCAAGTAGGCGGGCGCTGCGCATGCTCCGCCGTGCGACGCGTGGGCTCCCGCTCGTCCCGTCCGTCGGGCTGCTCCTCGTCTTCCTCGCCGGGCCGATCCTGTACTGCTTCTACGCCGCATTCACCGACATGGCGCTCACCGGATCGGGCGCGACGGGCAACGAGTTCGTGGGGTTCGACAACTTCGCGAAGGCGTTCTCCGAGCCGGCGTTCGCCAACGCCGTCTTCCTGACCCTGCTGTTCACGCTCTTCTCCGCGGTGCTCGGCCAGAACATCCTGGGCATGATCATCGCGTTCTCGATGCGGCGCACGAACAAGATCGTCCGCGCGGTCGTCGGTTCGATCGTCATCGGGGCGTGGGTGCTGCCGGAGATCGTCGCCGCGTACATGTGGACCGCGGTGCTCGGCGACGAAGGCACCCTCAACCGGGTGCTCGAGTTCCTGCGCATCCCCGGCCAGGACTGGCTGTACAGCAACCCGATCCTCGCCGTGTCGATCGCGAACGTCTGGCGCGGCACGGCGTTCTCGATGCTCGTCTACTCCGCGGCGTTGTCAGAGATCCCGAGCGAGATCGAGGAGGCCGCCGAGGTCGACGGGGCGACCGGATGGTGGCGGGTCTGGCACGTCACGCTGCCGATGATCCGCCGGTCGATCATGACCAACCTGATGCTGATCACCCTGCAGACGCTCGCGGTCTTCGGCCTGATCTACGCGATGGTCGGCGAGGGCGGTGCCAGCGGCAAGGCGCAGACCCTGCCGATCTACATGTACGAGCAGGCGTTCAAGTTCAGCCAGATCGGCTACGGCACCGCGGTCGCGCTGATCCTGCTGCTCGTCGGTGCGATCTTCTCGCTCATCTACATGCGGCTGCTCAACCCGGGCAAGGAGGCGACATGACCGCTACCGTCGGCGGCCGCGTCAGGTCGACCGCCCGGCCGGGTGTGGTGACGTCCAGGATCGTCGCCAACCTGCTGCTCGTCCTCATCGGCGTCGCGTTCATCGTGCCGATGCTGTGGGTGCTGTACGCCTCGATCGAGGAGGGGCCGGGCCTGGCCGTCTCCATCCCGACCAGTGCGTCGTTCGAGAACTTCCGTTCGGTGCTCAATACCGACACGACGTACCGGCCGATCCTCAACGGCATCTACCTGAGCGGCGGCGCGACGCTCATCACCGTGGTGTGTGCGGTGCTGGCGGCGTACCCGCTGTCGCGGCACAAGATGCGCTTCAACCGACCCTTCCTCATGACCATCCTGTTCTCGACCGGACTGCCGATCACCGCGGTGATGGTGCCGGTGTACGGCCTGTTCGTGCAGCTCGACCTCATCGACTCGGTCGCCGGCACCACCCTGTTCATGGCGACCACCGGCCTGCCGTTCGCGATCTGGCTGATGAAGAACTTCATGGACGGCGTGCCCATCGACCTGGAGGAGGCGGCGTGGGTCGACGGCGCGTCCGGCATGAAGGCGCTCTGGCACATCGTGCTGCCGCTGATGTGGCCGGGAGTGGCGGTGGTCGCGATCTTCACCTTCATCAGGCTGTGGGGCGAGTTCTTCATCCCGTTCATGCTGCTGCTCTCGCCCGACCTGCAGCCTGCGTCGGTGACGATCTTCACCTTCTTCGGCCAGTACGGCGGCGTCAACTACGGGCGGCTGGCGGCCTTCTCGGTGATGTACTCGCTGCCGGTGGTCGCGCTCTACATCCTGCTGTCGCGCAAGCTCGGTGGCGCGTTCGCCTTCGGCGGTGCACTCAAGGGCTGAGCGCGGAGGTCACTCGCAGGGGCAGTGGTCCAGGGCCCGCAGGGCGTCGCCCAGGGCATCCTCGTCGGGCACCGGAACGGAGAACGCGACCCGCAACCGTGCGTGACGGGTCGCGGTCACGCAGGACAGGTCGAGGCCGTAGCGGTCGACGCCCGAGATCGTCACCTGCCGCAGCGTGCGGCGCTCGTCGGCGTCGAGGCGGTGCAGGGCCCACTGGGTGAGCTCGTCGTAGTGGTATCGCTGGAGGTGGTCGGTGACCTCGTGCTCGCTCTCGTACAGGGGGTCGGGCTCGACCGCGCAGAACTCGTCGACGTCGACGTCGTACGTGGTGTCGCCGGTGGTGAGGGAGATCTCGGCGACGTGCAGCCGGTAGAGAGTGGCCGTGTCGCCGACCGACAGCAGGTCGGCCGCGGGACGCGCGGCGGCGAGGTCGACGGCGGCATCGCGCTGCTCGGTCTCACGGAGCGCCTCGACCCAACCGGCGACGCAGGAGCGTGCCCGGGGGAGGTCGGTACGCACCGGCGGGACGTCGAGGAGGTCCAGGAGTCCCGGTACGTCGAGGTCATCGGTACGATGGACCAGTTCGTGCAGCGCACGGCGGGCCTGGGTACGCTCGTCGGCGAGCACGAACAGATCACCGTTCGTGCCCACGTACGATCGGACGCGAACCACGGTGTCCGCTCCCCGCGTCGACTGCGAGTCAGTGTGCTGTGCGGCCGGCGAGGAATCGGGAAGCAGGAGCGTCCCAGGTACCACGCCGGAGGCGAGCGTGCGCGCTCGCTCCGCCGGGGTGGGCCACCGCGGTGAGTGGACGGTCAAGGGTCGCTCCGATGGATGCATATCCATTAGGTTAGGCTACCCTTAACGATAGGAGGTAGTGTGAGTCGACCCCGACCCAAGGTGAAGCGCAGTCGTGCCCTTGGTATCCCGCTGACGCCGAAGTGCGTCCAGTACTTCGAGCGCAGGCCGTACCCGCCGGGTGAGCACGGGCGGTCCCGCCGCAAGGACACCGACTACGCCCTGCGGCTGAAGGAGAAGCAACGGCTGCGGGCGCAGTACAACATCTCCGAGACGCAGATGCGCCGCGCCTTCGACGACGCGAAGAAGGTCGAGGGCAAGGCGGGTTCCAACCTGGTCATGCTGCTCGAGCGGCGTCTCGACGCGGTGGTGATGCGGTCAGGGATCGCGCGGACGATCTACCAGGCGCGCCAGATGGTCGTGCACCGGCACATCACCGTCAACGGCCGCCGGGTCGACCGCCCCTCCTACCGGGTGGCCGTCGGCGACACCGTCTCGGTCGTGTCGCGCAGCCGCACCAAGACGCCGTTCATCGTCGCGGCCGAGGGTGGCTTCGCGCCCGACAACACGCCGAACTACCTCACGGTCTCGCTTCCCGAGCTCACCGTCTCGCTGGTCGCCGAGCCCTCACGGGCGCTCGTGCCGGTCATCTGCGACGAGCAGATGGTCGTCGAGTACTACTCCCGCTGAGCCCGTCCGCCGCCCACGGCTCGTGGGCGGCGCCGGGTCCCGCGACCGTGATGTGACCGACGTCCCCTCGTCGGGGGACGCGGGAGCCTCTAGTCTCACGGGATGGGATCCCCAGAGCCGGTCGCTGCCGTCGACGACGCCGGTGTGCTCGCCGAGCGCCTCGTCGATCACATGGGGGCGTTGCGTCGCAGCATCCGCCGCGCGTCCGGCGCGGCGTGGCCGGGTCGCGCGCTGACCAACGCCCAGGTCGACCTCGTCCGGGTCATACGCGACCAGCCGGGCATCTCCGTCGCCGAGGCCGCCGCCGAGCTGCGGCTGGCACCCAACACCGTCAGCACCCTCGTCGGGCAGCTGACCGAGACCGAGATCGTCACCCGGGCACCCGACGAACGCGACCGCAGGGTCGCCAGGCTGCGGCTCACCGAGGCGGCCGCGCAGCGGTTCCGCGAGTGGTCGGACGAGCGGCACCACGTCGTGACCGCCGCCATCGACGCCCTCCCCGCCACCCGCCGTCGCGCGCTCGCGAAGGCCCTGCCCGTCCTCGTGGAGCTCGCCGACCACCTGCACCACGCGGAGACCCGTTAGCTCACGCCTCGGCGGGGACCACCCGGCGACGCGGCCGGGCGAGCACCGTCCAGGCGACCGTCGAGGCCACCGCGCACCCGATCATGACCAGCGCCAACGGGACCTCGGTGCCGTCGCCGGCGACGCCGACGAGGGGGGCGACCAGGCCGCCGACCATGAACTGGAGGACCCCGAGCATGGCCGACGCGGCGCCCGCGTCCTTGCCGTGCTCGGCCAGCGCCAGCACCATCGCGTTGGGGAAGACCAGCCCGACGCTCGTCGCGATGAGGAACGGTCCCAGCAGGATGCCGATGATCCCGACGTCGACGAGGACGCCAGGGACGAGCGTGGCTGCTCCGACGAGCATGACGCCCAGGCCGATGCGCAGCATGCGTCCCGACCCGACCCGGTGTGCGAGCCGGCCACTGACCTGGGCACAGACGACGATCCCGAGCGAGTTCACCGCGAACACGGCGCTGTACGCCTGTGGCGAGAGCCCGTAGATGTCCTGCAGCACGAACGACGACCCGGAGATGTACGCGAACAGCGCGCCGAAGCCGAACGCGGTCGTCAGGGCGTACCCGACGAGGACGCGGTCGTGCGAGAGCCGCCAGAACGTGCGCAGGGTGATCATCAGCCCGCCCGCGCGGCGGCGCGCCGGTTCGAGGGTCTCTGGCAGGCCGAAGCCCACGCCGACCGCCAGGATGATCCCGATCGCGGCGAGGGCCAGGAAGATCCCGCGCCAGTCCGTCCACCGCAGCAGCTGCCCGCCGATCACCGGCGCGAGGATGGGCGCCAGGCCGTTGACGAGCATCAGCGAGGCGAAGAAGCGTGCGGCCGCGGGACCGGTGAACAGGTCGCGTACGACCGCGCGTGCGATGACGACGCCGGCGGCGCCGGCGAATCCCTGCAGGAACCGGACGGCGTCGAGCGCGATGATGTTCGGCGCGACGGCACACACGATCGACATGGCGCCGTAGACGGCCATGCCGACGACGAGAGGCCGGCGTCGTCCCAACGTGTCGCTGAGCGGGCCGATCACGAGCTGGCCGAGCGACATGCCGATCACGAAGCCGGTGAGGGACAGCTGCGCGGCGGCGCTCGTCGTGCCGAACGACTCGGTGAGCTGCGGGAGGCCGGGCAGGTACGCGTCGATCGACAGCGGCGCGAGTGCCGAGAGGCTGCCGAGGATGATGATGACCCGCAGGCGGCGAGAGCGTTTCGCGACGACGGACGAGGTCGCGGTCGACTGGCCGGTGAGCGTCATGCGGCTCCGAGGAAGGTGCGGGCGAGGGGGCAGGCATCAACGACAACCCGATCGACCCAGGATCTCATTCCGGCTCGGCGGATACCGAGTGAATAATCGTCCGTCGTGGTCGAACACGAGAGCCGCGCGGACGCGGCCGGGAGAGGTGTGCGGTTGATGGTCTCGCTGCGCGGCATGACCTGGAACCACCCGAGAGGCACCGAGCCGCTGCGTGCCGCGAGCGAGCTCTTCGCGGCCCGGCATCCGGGCGTCGAGGTGAGCTGGCAGGCGCGGAGCCTCGCCGCGTTCGAGGAGACCCCGGTGACCGAGCTGGCCAGGGAGTTCGACCTGCTGGCCATCGACCACCCGTTCGTCGGCACGGCGTACGCCGACGGCGCCTTCCTGCGACTCGACGACCACCTGCCCCCCGACGTGCTCGCGGACCAGGGCGCGGGGAGCGTCGGTCCCAGCCACGTCGGCTACCGGTGGGCGGGTGGGCAGTGGGCGCTGGCGATGGACGCGGCCGCCCAGGTCGCCGCCTACCGTCCCGGTCTCGTGGGCACCGCGAGCCTGCCCGTGCCCCGCTCGTGGGACGACGTGGTCGCGCTCGCCGGTGACCTGCCCGGCGGGGCGTCGTTGGGGATCGCGGCGAACCCGACCCACCTGTACTCGACACTCGTCTCCCTGTGCCACGACCGGGCGGACGACCGCGCGCCGCACCTCGACGGACGTCCCGCCTGGTGGGGCGACGACGGACCCGCGCGCGACGTGCTGGCCGCCGGCTGCGCGCGCCTCTACGAGGTGCTCGGCCTCGTCGACCCGCGGTCGCTCGCGCTCGACCCGATCGCCCTGCTCGACGAGATGAGCGAGCCGTGGCCGGGGCGCGGCGTCTGCTACGTGCCGTACGTGTTCGGGTACGTCACCTACGCGCGTCCGGGCGCACGGCCCGCGCTCGTCGCGTTCGCGGACGCGCCGAGCTCGGCGGGGTCGCCGGTGGGCACGATCCTCGGCGGCGTCGGGCTGGCCGTCTCGCGCGGCACGGCGCACCCGGAGCTCGCCGTGGAGTTCGCGCGCCTGGTGGTGAGCCCGGAGTTCCAGCGCGATGGCTACGCGGCGGCCGGCGGGCAGCCCGGGCACCGCGTCGCGTGGTCCGACCCGGCCGTGAACGCCGCCGCGTCGGGGTTCTACACCGGGACGCTGGCGACGCTCGACGCTGCGGCGATGCGTCCGCGGGTGCCCGGCTACCCGGCATACCAGCGCAGGGCGGCGGAGGCGCTGCACGCGGCGGTGCTCGCACGCGAGTCGGCGGCGGCGATCGCCGACGAGCTGCGCGACCTGTGGCGGACGATGATGCCGGCGCCGTTCGGCGGAGACCTGCCGTAGATCCCGATATCGTTCGGGGGTGAGTGGCACGCCGCTGTACCTCGCCGGCCTGTTGGGACACGGTGACGTGCTGGCGGCGGTGTCCGCCGAGGAGGCCGAGGGCGCGGCGTACGTCGCGGGCACCGACATCCTGCGGCTGCCCGACGGGTCGCTGCGCTACGTGCCGCCGGGGGCGGACGGGCCGGTCACCGTGCCCGCGGGTGACGTCGGTGCGGCCGAGGCCGCCGGCGGGACGAGGGAGTGGCTTGCGCTCGGCGACGTGCCTGGTCGTACGAGCGACGAGGTCGAGACCGCCGCCCGTGCGCTGCTCGACCTCCGCCTGCTGGTCCGCAGCAACGGCGCCGTCGCCGCCGCCTGGCACGGCATCTGGCAGTACGCGTGGCCGCGCGACGCGAGCTGGGTCGCGGCGGCGCTGTCGATGACCGAGCACCTGACCGAGGCCCGCGAGATCCTCGCCTTCACCGCCCGCGCCCAGCGGGCCGACGGCACCTGGGACGCCCGGCTGCTCCTCGACGGCTCGGGCGTGCCCGACGAGCGCCCGTGGCAGCTCGACGCGAACGGCTGGGTGCCGTGGGCCGCCTGGATGTACGCGAGCGCGGGCGGCGAGATCGACGCTGCGACGTACCGCATGGTGGTCGGGGCGTGTGACCACGTCGCCGCCAACCTGGGTGACGACGGCCTGCCGCCCGCCACGCCCGACTACTGGGAGTCGCGGGTCGACGCGCCCACCATCGGTCTCGCGGCGCCGCTGCTCACCGGCCTGCGGGCCGGCGTCGACCTCGCCACGGCGCAGGGGCGACGCAGCCACGCGGCGCGGTGGACCGACGCCGCGACGCGGCTGGCCGGCGGCATCGACGCGTCCTTCGGCGGCTGCGGGTACCGCCGCACGCCGCGAGCCGACAGCGGCGCCGACTCGGGCGTCACGTTCCTCGCGCCGCCGTTCGCCCCCGAGTCCCCCGAGGTCACCGCGGCCGTCCTCGAGGCACGCCGTCGGCTGACCCGCCCCAACGCGGGTGTCGTCCCCGGCGAGGCCTGGACGGGCGAGGACTCGTGGACGCCGGAGACGGCGTTCTTCGCGCTCGCCGCGGCGGCGTCCGGCCGGCGCGACGAGGCGACGGGGACCCTCGCCTGGCTCATCGCCCACCGCACCCCGCTCGGCACCCTCCCGGAGAAGGTGCGTCCCGACGGAGCCCCCGCCGCCGTGGCGCCCCTGGCCTTCACGGCGGCCGCCGTCCTGCTCACCCTGGTGGCGCTGGACCGCGGCCTGCCGGTGGTGCCGGTGCCGGGCTGACTGGTCAGAGGCTCAGCGGGCTATGACACGCTCGGGTTCTGACAAGCGGAAGGACCCTCATGGCCGTCGGCGCCTACTGCACGTACGTCGCCGAGCCCGGGCTCGACGAGGCGGTGGCGCGGCTGCGGGCCGACGCCGTCGCCGCGACGGCGGACGGCGTCCACCGGCCGGGCGACGGGACGGCCGAGCAGGTCACCGAACAGGCGTGCCGGGTGACGGAGGGGACGCTGCTCGCGCGGCACCTGCTGGAGCGCGCAGTCGACGAGCCCCGGCCGGAGAGCGCCGACCTGCTCGCGCTCACCCTCGCGGCGCTCGGCCGGCCGGGCACGACGCTGCCGGCACCGCTGACCGGCGTCGACGGGGCGACCGCGGCGATCCCCGTCTGCGACACCGCCGACGCGTACGTGCAGGAGGCGGTCTTCCTCACCGTCGACCTCGACCGCACCGACGTCGCGGCGCTCAACACCCTGCACCTGCGGCCGCCGTCGGCGATCAGGTACCGCCTCGCGGAGGCCGCGCGACTCGACTGGGTGGTCCGCGACGCCACGCGTGACGAGTGGACCGTGTCCGTCGACGCCGGCGAGGTCCCCGACCTGCCGGACGGCGCCGGCTACGTCCTGCACCGCACCGACCCGGCGACGGGCGCCTTCGCCATGGAGCCCGCCCCGTCGTACGACGACGCGGTGCGGCTGGCGGCGCAGTTCGCCGAGCACGGCTTTCCCGGCGCGACCGACCAGATGCACGGGTTCGGTAACCCGTACCCGGAGGTGGTCACCGTCAGCGCGGTGCGCTACCGCGAGGGCGGCGTCGACGTGCTCGCGGCCGGCATCGCCGAGGCCCGGCGGGAGTTCGTCTCGACCCCCGAGGCGCGCTACGTCGCGAGCCTCGTCGGCGGCGAACGCCGCGAGCCCGAGCGCACCGGCTGGATGCTGTTCGGCCTCACCGACCTGCCGGCGGCGTGACGACCCGTCAGCGGGCGAGCGAGCCCATCGGGTCCCAGGCGGGCAGCACGATCGGCTCGGTGTCGAGCGCGTCGGCGAGCTCCTTCGGCAGCACCGACCTCGGTGCGGCGATCTCGAAGACGTACTCGTCGAACCACGAGTCGTTCATCGTGTAGAAGCCCTTGTCGGCGTTCTCGTCGCCCCAGCTGTTCTCGACGCGCCACCTGCGCGGCTCGCCGTCGACGACGTCGACACCGGTGAACAGCATCGCGTGGGTCATCGCGGACTGGTGGTAGTCCAGCCGCTCCGCCTTGCTCAGCGTGAACGCCGTGTCGTAGACCGAGCCGTAGTCGTAGAGCTTCGCGTCCCACACGCCGACGCTGCGCTGCATCATCGGGTCGACGTCGCAGCCGAACCACACCGGCTCGCCGCCGACGATGGCGTCCTTGGCGATCCGCTTGAGCACGTCGATCTCGACGTTGAGGTACGTGACGCGCTCGCCGCCGACCACGTTGCCGAGGTAGTCGACGGTGAACGTGCGGCCGTACGGGCTCGACTCGCGCGGGTCGTGGACGAGGCAGACGTAGTCCTCGTACGGCAGCGTGACGTACTCCGCGGCGAACTCCTGCGGCGTGACCCAGCCACGGCGGTGGAACTCGCGTTCCTTGTCCTTCCACTGCCACAGGAACGTCTGCGGCGGGGTGCCGAGGTGGATGCGCAGCACGCGGTGGACGACGTCGAGCAGCTCCTGCTTGCGCTCGCGCTGCGCCTCGACACCCTTGCCGTGCAACGCGCGCAGATCGCGTGCACCCTCGTGCAGGACCTTGCGGAGGTTGGAGTTGAGCTTGCGCGTGGCCGACGAGCTCTCGCTCTCGGGCATGGCCGACTTCGGGACGAGACCGTGCTTGCGCACCAGGGCCACGAACATGTTCCACTGGCCGCCGTCGCCGACCGCGCTGTCGAGCACGAAGGCCACGGTGCGGTCGTCGAGCGGCCGGTCACTGGTCTCGATGACCGCCTCGAGCAGGTAGTTGGAGCGCTCGAGCTTGTCCCAGAACTGGACGTACGCCTGCGAGAACTCGAAGTCGGGGATGTTCGTCTTCTTCATCGCGCCGGCGCGGAGCAGGTTGAGGCCGGCGAACATCCAGCAACGGCCGCTCTGCTTCTGGTTCGTCGTGCGCCAGTCGTCGAGGAGGTTCGACACGGTGGGGTCGATCGACGTGACGACGTCACGGTCGAGCGCGATGTTGTCGACCGACGTCTGCGTGACGGCGTTCTGCATCGCCCGGTACGCGGGGTTGGCGGTGAAGCTCTTGTCGAACAGCTCCAGGTCTGCGGGGGTCAGGGCGGCGTCGGTCAACGGAGCTCCTCGGCGGCGGCGATCGGTCGGTAAGTGTCTTCCGGGCAGACTACCCATGACGTCTCGGTGCCCGGGGCGGTCCGGTATCTCAGAACACGGCTCGTACGACGGGGATACGCTGCGCGATCGCGGTGTCGCCCGGCGGCCCGAGCACCGGATCTGGCCGCTTGCGGACCGGTGCTGGTGGCGACGTGGTCAGTGGCGTACACCGGCACGGCCGTTCTGGAAGAATCCGTCGTTGTGACCCGACCCGATCACCCGTGGCCGAGCCCCTACCGGACCCTCGCGGCCGTCCTCGTGACGGCGGCGGCGTTCGTCGTCGGCACGCTCGTCGTCGAGCCGAGCGTGTACGCGCCGCTGGTCGACACCTCGGCCCCGCGACCGTTGGCCCGGCCGTGCGCCGGCGTCACGGAGGCGACCGTGACCGCTGCCGTGACGGCCGCGCCTCGCCGCGACGTCTCCGACGACTCGGACGGCTGGGCCTGGACGTGTCGTTGGCGGTCGACGGACGCCGCGACGGTCCGGCGCGAGAACCCCACCCTCTACGTCTCCGCCGAGCGGGTCACCGCCTCGTCGGGGCTCGACCTGGAACGGGCGGCGGCGCACAGGTACGGGGAGATCGCCACCGAGCAGCTCGGGAGCACGCGGTTCGGTGAGGACACGCCCGCGGCGCGGGCCGCGGGGCTCGGCGTCGTCCGGCTCGCGGGCCTCGGCGACCGCGCGCAGGTCTACGTCGACTCGACCGACACGGGTACGTTCGGCCGTCAGGCGAACGTCGTCGTGGTCCGCGGCGACGTCATCGTGACCACCCGCTTCCTCGCGTACCGCACGCCGGGGACCCCGGTTCGCGAGACGGCCCTACGCGCCGCCCGGGAGGCCGTGGAGGCCCTATGACCGCGTATCCCGCCGACCTCCTCCGCTCCGCTCCTCGCTCGGCGGGCGTATTGGCACCCGGAGCGCTCCGAACCGCTGCGATGCTCACTTTGGAGGACGGCTCATGACCGACCTCGGTTACGTCCCCCCGCCGGAGGGCACGCACCATCGCCGGTCGGCGCTCGCCGGCTACGCGCTCATCGGGCTGCTCCTCGGCAGCGTGCTCTCGTACAACGCCCGGACGTCGAACGACCCGCCCGACGAGTGCGACGACGTGATCGCCTCGTACGACGTCGAGGCGCTGATGCGTACCCGAAGCGAGGTGACCCCGACCGAGGAGGAGTCGGGCGCGTCGCTCACCTGCCGGTGGCAGTCGGCCGGGGCCGGCGACGACGAGACGCCGCGGCGGGCGACGCTGTCGGTCACCGTGGCGCGGAACTGGTGGTTCGGAGCCGGCGAGGCGGTCGACCGGGTGCGCGACGGTGGCGTCGAGGGGCACCGCCTCACCCTCGACGGAGTCGGCGACGAGGCCGTCGTCGACGCCGGCAGGGCCGTGGACGGCAGGTGGGCCACGGAGGTCGGAGTCCGTGAGGGAGGGACGTCGATCCACGTCAGCTACGTCGTCGACGGCGACGACGGCCCGACGGCCGCGTACGTCGGCGAGTTGGCCGCGCGCCTGTGCCTGCAGGAGAACGTGCTGTGAGCGAGTCGCAGAAGCAGCGCACCAACCGGCGTTTCTGGACCGTGCTGGCCGGCGTCGCGCTCGGCTTCGCCTGCTGGATCTGGGTGGTCGTCGCCGACCTCCCCGCGCACGAGGTCGAGGCGGAGCCCCCGGCGTCCGGGACCGTCTACCGGAGCCTCGGCGGCACCTGTGCCCTGCTCGACGACGCCCTGGCCGAACGCCTCCACGGCGACGGCGTCGCGAAGGACTCCGCCGGGTCCGGCTCGGACGACGAGCACAGCACGTGCCAGTGGTCCGGTGGCACCGTGACCGTCGAGATCGATGCGGACCGGCAGGACTACCCCGAGGGTGAAGAGGTCGATCGATCGGTCGACGAGTTCACGTCCGCACGCTGGTCGGAGGACGAGGGCGACCCGGCCGATGGCCAGCCCGAGGACCTCGCGACGCCGGGCGACGAGGCGTACGCCGTGTACGACCCGGGGGCGGGCAGTGAGGACGAGGACGTGACCGTGCACGCGCGCAGCGGCAACGTCGTCCTCACCGTCACGGTGACGAACTCCGCGAAGCGGGAGATCGGCCACGACGCGATGGTCGAGCAGGCGACGCGGTTCGCGACGACCGCGCTCGACCGCGTGCCACGGTCCTGACGCGTCAGCGCCCCGGCTGCGGGCCTCCCAGCAGCGCTGTGGCGTAGTCGGCGAGCATCGCCTCGAAGAGGGCGTCGACGTCGGTCAGCACGAAGCGCAGGTGGCCGTAGATCTCCAGGGCGACGAGCCCGTACAGCCGGGTCCACGCCTCGAGGAACAGCTTGACCAGGCCCAGCGGCGCGTCGGGATGGTCGGTCTGGTCGAGGAACGCCCGCATCTGCTCGCGCAGGACCGGGGCGAGCGCGTCGTCGGCATCGACGGGGACCGGTTGCCGGCGCCAGATGGCGACGAACAGCTCGAAGAAGTAGCCGCACATGCGCCGGACGTTCGGGGTGCCGCAGTGCGGCGGTACCTGATCGCCCTCCGGTGCGGGTGCGAGACCGAACGCCAGTTGGAACTCGCGTGGATGCCCGGTGCACCAGGCGCGGAAGGTGCGCGCCGCGGTCATCAGCTGGACCGCGGGGTCGTCGGGCGGCTCGGCCAGGCACGCCCGTTCGAGGTCGTCGCCGAGCTCCCCGACGACGAGGTCGGTGAGTTCGAGCAGCAGGCTCTCGTGGCGCGGGAAGTAGCGGTAGAGCGCGGGTGCGGTCATGCCGACCTCGTGGGCGACCGCGCGCAGCGTGACGTTCGCGGGACCGCCCTGCGCGAGCAGCCGGCGCGCGGCGTCGAGGATGTCGTGCCGGGTGGACGCACGGACGGCCTCCCGCCGTGTGACCTGCGCCTCCATCGCCGCTCCCTTGACAGAAGTGAACACCGTATGCAGAGTTAACACCGTTCATAGTAAACGGTGTTAACGCTGGCTCCGTCCCGGCAGTGTACCCACGGAGGTCCCCGTGTTCGAGTCGCTCGGTCGTGCCGTCCACCGGCTGCGTTGGCTGGTGCTCGCGCTCGCAGCCGCGTTCGTAGTCCTCGGTGGCGCCTGGGGGACGCAGGTCGCCGACCACCTGCGACCCGGCGGCTTCACGCACACCGACAGCGAGAGCGCCGACGCGCAACGGGTGCTCGAGGACGCGCTCGGCCGCGACGCGACCGACATCCTCGTGCTCTACCGCAGCGACACGATGACGGTGGACGACCCATGCTTCGCCGCGGCGGTGCGCGACACGGTGCGCGACCTGCCGAAGGACCTGGTGTCGTCGTCCGCGGATCTCTGGTCGACGCGGTCACAGCAGTTCGCGTCCACCGACCGGCATGCGACGTACGTCGCGCTCCGGCTGGCGTCCGACGACGACGGGCGGCAGATGGACATCGTCGACGAGCTGCAGCCGAAGCTCGACGCGCCTGGTCTCACCGAGCAGGTCGGCGGTCAGGCGGCGGTGAACCGCGACGTGAGTGACCAGGTGGGTGAGGACCTCACCCGTGCCGAGGCGATCTCGCTGCCGGTCGTGTTCGTGCTGCTGGTG